>JAUVTH010000217.1 GCA_030601615.1 Gemmatimonadota bacterium | reverse complement strand
GTTGCGACGCGTCGACGCGGATCGGCTCGAGGAGGCGGCGCGGGATCCCGTCTTCCTCCGTGAGTACGATGCCGTGATCGCGGAGCTCAACGCGGTGCTCGAGGAACGGCGCAGCTGGTTTCGCGACACCTACGGCGATCTGGCCTCGGGCGGGATCGCCTATTTCTGCACCGAATTCGGCGTGCACGCATCGATTCCGATCTACTCGGGGGGCCTCGGAATCTTGGCGGGCGATCACTTCAAGGAAGCGAGCGACCTGGGCATCCCGCTTGTCGGCGTTGGGCTGTTCTACCAGAAGGGCTACTTTCGCCAGCGTATGACGGAGGACGGCCGTCAGATAGCGATCGCCGAGCCGTTCGACCCGGACTCGATGGCCATCCGGAAGGTGTGGGGAAACGGGGAAGACGGCTCGCACGCCAGCGTGACGCTTGACGGACGTACAGTCCACCTCGGGCTGTGGGAGATGCTGATCGGCCGTTCGTCGATCTATCTTGTCGACACCGATATCGAGCTCAACGATCCTGAGGACCGCGAGCTGTCGCACCAGTTGTACGCCGGCGACAACGAAATGCGGCTCCGGCAGGAGATCGTGCTCGGCATCGGGGGCGTTCGGGTGCTGCGGGCGCTCGGTATCCACCCCGAGGTGTGGCACGCGAACGAGGGCCACGCCGCGTTCATGACCCTCGAGCGATTCCGCGAGTACGTGGAGGAGGGTCTCTCCGCGGAGGAGGCGCAGCGCCGGGTCGCCGAGACCACCGTGTTCACGACGCACACTCCGGTCGCGGCAGGGCACGACGCGTTCTCGCTCGACCGGATGGACCGCTACTTCAAGCACTACCTGGACCGGCTGGGCCTGTCCGCGGAAGAGTTGTTCGCCCTCGGCCGGCACCCGCATGACGATGGCCGCTTCCATATGTCCACGCTCGCGATCCGAATGTCGGACAGTCGCAACGGTGTGAGCGAGAGGCACGGCCAGGTGGCCCGCCGCATGTGGCGGGCGATGTGGCCGGAGGTGGGGAGCGACGACGATGTGCCTATCGGACACGTGACGAACGGTATTCATGTGCCATCCTGGGTCTCGCCACCGTTCCGGGATCTGTACGATCGATATCTGGGGCCCGACTGGGAGCTGCAGCGCGACGATCCCGCGCTATGGGAGAGGGCGCTGGACCTGCCCGATCACCTCGTGTGGGAGGCGCATAAGACCTGCCGTGGTCGCCTGTTCAGCGAGCTTCGCATGCGGGCGAGGGGCCGGTGGACGGACGGGGAGTCGGCTCCGAGCCAGGTCGTCGCCTCGGGCACCCTACTCGATCCGAAGGCGCTCACGATCGGCTTCGCCCGGCGGTTCGCCGCCTACAAGCGTGCCACCCTCCTGTTCCACGACCTCGATCGGCTCAAGGAGATGTTGCTCGACCCATGGATGCCGGTACAGGTCGTGCTCGCGGGCAAGGCTCACCCGGCGGACGAGCCCGGCCAGGCGCTGCTTGCCGAGGTGTACCGCATGGCTTCCGATCCTGGGTTTGCCGGCCGGATCGCGTTCGTGGAGGACTACGAAATGAACGTGGCGCGCGATCTCGTTTCGGGCGTGGACGTATGGCTCAACACGCCTCGTCCCCCGATGGAGGCGAGCGGCACGAGCGGCCAGAAGGCGGCGATCAACGGCGTGCCGAATCTGTCCACGCTCGACGGCTGGTGGGCCGAGGGCTTCACGCGCCTGAACGGATGGGCGATCGGCGAGGATCTCGGTGGCGAGACTCCCGAGGACTGGGCCGCGGCAGACGCGGCAGATGCTGAGTCGCTCTACCGGGTGATCGAGGAAGAGGTGCGGCCGCTCTACTACACGCGCGACGCCGACGGCGTACCCCGTGGCTGGGTGCGCACGATGAAGCAGGCGATTCGTACGGGCGGTGCCCGGTTCACGGCACGACGAATGCTGAAGGACTACACGGAGCGGTATTACGTTCCGGCGGCCGAGCGGGCCCGGGGAGTCGAGAAGCCAGTCTAGCAAGGGGCGCGAGGTCGTTCCACGCCATCAGTCCGACGGGCCGGATCGCATTTCCTTCGCGATCCTGTCGCGGATCCGGCTCTCCGTCCGTTTGGCGAAATTGACGATGCGCCACGCCGTGGCCTCGAGGAGCCGCAGCTCCCGACGGTCCGGTTCGGCTCGCTTCAGGATGCGGCGGTAGCTTCGCATCTTGGTCTTCGGCTCGACGCCACGGAAGATCCCCAGCGTTTCCATCGCCTGTTCCCACACCCCGAAGAACTCCTCCATTTCGGCCGCAGTAGCGGGAGGCGCCTGATCGCGCAGCTTGCCCGACAGGTCACGCTCCTCGAGGTCGAACGCGCGTCGCACGGCGCGCCGGATCTCGTACAGCACGATCATCGCGGCGTGTCCCAGGTTGAGGCTCGGGTGCTCGGGGTTCGTAGGGATGCAGATCGCCTCGTGGCACCTGTCGAGGATTTCGTTCGGAAGGCCCTTGTCCTCGCGCCCGAACACCAGGGCGATGTCGCCTTCAGCGCTTCGGGAGACGAGTTGTTCGGCGCCCCGATCGGGCTCGCTCCACACCTGGCGGCTCGCCCTGCGACGTGCGGTCGTCGCGACCACCCGGATCACGTCGGAGACCGCGGAGTCGAAATCGTCGAACAGCTCCGTGGCCTCGACGATCTCGTGCGGGTCGTGCGCGATCCCGGTGATGCGATACGCGTTGAACAGGGCAGGGGAAACGAGCCGCAGCCGGGTGAGGCCCATGTTCTTCATCGCGCGAACGACGAGCGCGATGTTCACGAGGTCCTGCGGTTGGTAGAGCACGACGATGAAACGGGCCAGTGCCTCTCGGCCGGCCGCGGCGTCGATCGCGCTCGGAGGGTCGCCGGTTTCGGGTGTCACGTTGTCGGGACCGTTACTCCTCGTTGGCGCGTTTCGCCTCGAGGTCAGGGGATCCCTTGAACTTGCGTCCCTTGCGCGGCCTGAGTGCGGGGTACCCCGTCTCTCCACACTCTGGGCACGTCTCCGTATTGGCGCTGATGTCGGCCCCGCACACGGCACAGCCGACGTGCTCTTCGCCGGCGTCATACGAGAGAGCCAGCCCGCATTTCTGGCAGGTCTGGTCGAACTGGCCCAGCTCGTTGCCGCACTCGGGACACGTGGAAACTTTCGTCACGCTGTCGCTCCTGACTCCAGTGAGTGGCCGGCCTTCCGGGCCGGCTGGGGAGACGCGCAAAGCTACACGCGGCGGCCCATCTCGTGCCAGTACACGGGAGCCTGTGCTGGCGCGCCGCCCCCGCTGCGGATATCGTTGGCCGCCGCGAGACCAAGGTACACGAGCCCGGAGAGCGAGCACTTGAGCACTGCAGGGACCCGCGAGGACCTTACATTCGCGGACGGCGTGAAGCAGCCGCTGACGTACAAGAAGCTCGGACCGAAGGTCTGGATCATGGCCGGCATCATGGTGCTGACCGCGATCGTCACGCTGGTGCTCATCCTCCAGGAATTTTCGTCGAACAGCTACCTGTACCTGCTCTTCTACGCGATCCCTGCCAACAGCGCAGTGTCCGTGTTTCCCCACGAGCCCGTCGTTATCTACTTCGGCTCCGTCGGGAACATATGGTACACGGCAGTGGCGGCGAGCATCGG
>JAUVTH010000069.1 GCA_030601615.1 Gemmatimonadota bacterium | reverse complement strand
CCCCGATGTCTTAGGACAGGTCGTGCGCACCAACGGTGAGTCTCGAACGATCGTCGGAGTGGCGCCGGAAGGGTTCAAGTTCCCGATCGAGGCCGACATGTGGGCCCCACTCGAGGTGAATCCGCTCGAGCACGAGCGCGGTGAGGGCCCGCAGCTCCCGGGGTTCGGACGTCTACGCGAAGGCGTCTCGCTGGACCGGGCCTCAGCAGAATTCGCCACCATCGGACTGCGGCTCGAGACACAGTACCCCGAGGCCAACGAGGGCTTCGCCCCGGTGGTCGAGCCGTTCACGAAGTTCGTCATCGGGGATGAGCTGTTCGGACTTCTCATGGCGATGCTGGGCGCAGCGATCGGAGTGCTGCTCATCGGGTGTGCAAACGTGGCCAATCTCCTGTTCGCGCGGGCCGCCGGGCGAGAGAAGGAAGTGGCCGTGCGCTCCGCCCTGGGCGCGAGGCGCTTACGTGTCATCCGCCAGCTCTTGATCGAGGTGGGAGTCCTCTCACTCGCCGGCGCGGCCATCGGGATGTTGATCGCTGTCGGGGGCCTGGCCTGGTTCAACCGGGGCCTCGCCGCCGATCCCCCGCCCTTCTGGATGAGCTTCAACCTCGACTCCCAGGTCATGCTGTTCGTGATCGTGATCACGGCCCTGTCGGCCGTCGCCGCAGGCCTGTTCCCGGCCCTACGGGCAACCGGCAGTGGGATGAACGAGGTGCTCAAGGACGAAGGCCGGGGCTCTTCCGGCCTCCGGATGGGGCGGATCACGTCGATCATCGTGATCGGCGAGGTGGCCGTGTCATGCGGGCTGCTGATCGCGGCGGGCCTGATGATCAAGAGCGTCGCGCAACTGCGGACCGTCGATCTGCCGTTTGCGGTGGAGAGCATCTTCACGGCACGCATCAACCTGCCCGAGGCCGACTACCCCGAGGCTGACGATCGCACGGATTTCTACCGTGAATTCCTGCAGCGGCTGCAGACAACGCCGGGCGTCGAAGCGGCCACGTTGTCGGATGGCCTTCCCGCTCGCGGAAACGGGTTGCGCACGTTCGAGATCGAGGGCGGCGATTATCCGACAGAGCAGGACTACCCGCGGGCACGCGAGGGCATCGTCACGCCGGGCTACTTCGCGACATTCGAGACGCCGGTGCTGGACGGGCGGGCATTCGAGTTCTCGGACACGAGGGACAACCTGCCCGTGGCTCTCGTCAACCGGAGCTTCGTGCGGGAGTACTTCGAGGACGGAGAGGGGCTCGGGAAACGGTTCCGAATTCACCAGGGAAACGAGGTCTACGAGTGGATGACGGTGGTCGGGATCGTGCCCGACTTGAAGATGGAGGGGATCGGAAACAACCAGGCCAGTCCCGCCGGCTACTACATTGCCGTGGATCAGTTCGGCGAGATCCTCGGCAACACGGCGAGCATCGCGGTGCGCACCACGGGGGACCCAGCGGGCCTGGCATCCCGCGTGCTGGAGACGGTCGCGACGATGGACGCATACCTGCCGATCTACGAGGCCATGCCAATGCAGCAGGTCATCGATGACGCGACCTGGTTCTATACGACGTTTGGCACGCTGTTCATGGCATTCGGTTTCGTGGCCCTGTTCCTGGCCGCGGTCGGCCTGTACGGAGTGATGTCGTTCACGGTCAGCCAGCGCACGCGGGAGATGGGTATCCGTATGGCGCTCGGAGCATACGACGGCCGTCTGATCCGCCTCGCCATGCGGCGCGGACTCAAGCAGCTCGCGATCGGGATCACGATCGGGATCGCGCTGGCAGCCCTCGCAACGCGACCGCTTCAGATCATCCTGTACGAGGTCGACGCGCGCGATCCGGTGATCTTCGGAGGCGTCGTGCTGGCGCTCGCCCTGGTCGGCATCCTGGCCACGTACATCCCGGCGCGCCGGGTGAGCCGGATCCAGCCCGCGGAGGCGTTGTCTCCCGGTTGATCGACGCGCTCGAGACCGTGATTCCTCCCGGCCGGCCGGCCGGTGAGAGCGGCACCCGAAGCCACGTGCTCCGGGTGCCGCTCTCAGTTCGTCAGCCCTCGGGCGTGTCCTTCGCCGGGTCGTACACTCGCACGAACGCGATCGTCCGCGGAAGGCGATCTCCTTCGAGCCGCGTGAGCACGTGCAGACGCCCGGTCCCGGCGTGCGCGGAGTACTCCTCGGTCAGCGTGAGGCCCTCGTCCAGCTTCCGCTCGATCAGGAGCTTTCCGCCCTCCCACCACGCCCGGTATTCGATCTCGACATCGTCACCGACCACTTCCTTCTGCTTCCGCCGGTCGGTGAACAATGTCAGGATGCGCTCCGAGTAGGCGATCACCACAGTCGAGTCGTCCTGGCGGATCGTGAAACTCTCGGCGGCTCGCCGGACCGCGTCCATCCCTGAGCGCATCTGCTCCGGACTGCGGCCTCCGGCACGCCTGCCACTCGGCCGCCCGGAAGGCATCGCGCCCCGCATGCTCCGCATCTGGTCGGCCGGGTCGTCGCTGAGTGCCCGGTTCAGGGCCCATTGGCCGACGAGCCCGTCAGTCGCAGGCTTGTCACCCACCACATCCTGGGCAGCAATCCGCCCCACTCCAATGCTCGCGATCAGCATCGCACTTACGACAACTCCGCGGGTAACGACTCTCCCCATCACGTCTCTCCCTGGTTCGGATGGTGTCACGCGGTTGAGAGTAAGACCGGGACAGCGGTCGGAACATTCCCCGGGACGCCCAGGACGTGATCTCTCTTCGATTCGACGGCTTCACAGCGCTCATCTCAGCGGTCAGCGCATGATTCCATTCGCGAGGCACCCGAGGGGCACGGGATATGCACGAAATCGGGCAGCCGAAACGCCAACCACAGCGGAGGCAATCGGATTTGAGTACGGCGGCATGCCCGATTTGTGGGCGCCCAGCTGCGCCAGGTCGAAGATACTGCGACACTTGCGACTTTCAGGCACGTCCTCGCAAGGCAGAGGATGAAGCTGTGCATGTTGCGAAAGTCCGTGCCGCATCCGGCAACAAGTTTGCCGAAGTCCGCATCTTTCTGGGCGTTTTCATGGTGGCCGCGATCACCACCACGGTTCTCGGAGTGGGCGGCCCGTTGGGATTGTCCGGACTCCGCGCGAGCCTGGGACTCGTTCCGGCGGGCGAGGCCGTGCACCAGGACTGGGGAGAGGTCCGATGGGTACACGTGACTTCCCGCTTGCGAGCCGATCGGACGACGGAAAGCGAGATCGTCGGACGACTCGAGCCGGGTGACAGCGTGCGCGTGGACTTCGCCGGCGCCGGGTGGTACGCCGTGTTCCCGCCCACCGCAAACGAGAGAATCGAGGAGACCGCGCTCGGCTACGTGTTCGGGCGCCTTCTGAAGAACGAGCCACCGCCCGACGTTCAGCTGCCGCTGGTCCGAATCCTCCCTTAGCAGGGCTGCCTCAGTCCGTATCCTTCTCCCGCAGCGCACGCCATAGCCATAGCGCCGCACCCGTGAGAGCGAGAGCGACGCCGGGCACGCCGAGAGCGAACACTGTGAACGTCCACGCGTAAGTGGCCACCTCGGTGCCGGAGGTCGTCTTCCAGATCCACGTCGCGGCGGGAAGCACCAGGAAGGAGAGGCCGATCTGCAGCAGGAAGACGGGGGCGCGTCGGTCCAGCATTGCTCCCGTATCGCCACCGCTCTTCACCGTCCAGAGAAGCAGCAGTCCGAAGGTCACCAGGGCCGGTCCCTCGAACATCCAACCGTCGAAGCTCGGGGGAGCGCCCTCCATCCCCGGGGAGAGCACGTTCCACGTGGCGACGAGACCGATCCCCGTGATCAGCAGGCCGGCTAATCCCGTCGTCCACCGAATCCAAGTTCGCATGAGCCGTCCTCCGGTCGAATCCCAGTCGAGCTGCAAAGCGAAACCTAGCGTCGGCAGGGAGGACGCTCCAGACCGGCGGTTTGGAACCAGGCGACCGGTGGCGGGTTCTCTCCGTAGCCCGGCCGAGCCACGGGTGGCGCGGCTTCGATCCCGATCAACGCACCCGGGGTGCAGCGGAACCTCATGCTCAGATTCTTCTACATACTGTCCGTCCTCCTGCTGGCCGCGTGCGGCTCAGACGATCCGTTCAGCGCGCCCGAGCTACCCGACGACGTCGGCGTGGCGGGCGATGGCAACCTGGCGGGTGTCCTCGAGCCGATACGCGCCGCCTGGCAGGTTCCTGCCCTCGGCGCCATTCTCATCCACGAAGGCCAGGTGGTCGAGGTCGCCGCGGTGGGCCGCAGGTCGCTGACCTCGAGCGAACCGGTGACTGCCCAGGACCTGTGGCACATCGGATCCCTCACCAAGTCGCTGACCGCAACGCTGGCGGCCGTACTGGTGGAAGAGGGCCACCTCGAGTGGACGACGACGGTAGCCGAGGGCCTCTCGGGCCTCGTTCCCCTGATTCGAGAGGAATTCCACGACGTCCGTCTCGAGGAGCTGCTGTCGCATACGTCCGGCCTGACGGACGACGTCACGAACACGGCCTGGTGGGACAACCTGCCGCACAACGATGCGCTGCCCGATCAGCGGCTGGCCTGGGCGATGGAGCTGATGCAGACGCAGGCCGCCGCGCCGCGGGGTGAATTCCTGTACAGCAACGGCGGCTACATCGTTGCGGGCGCCATGATCGAGCAGGTGATGGACGCACAGTGGGAGAACTTGATGGTGTCCCGCGTGTTCACGCCGCTCGGCATGACGAGCGCCGGGTTCGGGGCCCCGGGATCGCCTGGCAGCGTGGCCGAGCCCTGGGGCCACTCCCTGCAGGCGGGCAGCTACACGCCGGTCGAGCCGGGACCGGGTGCCGACAATCCGGCCGCCGTAGGCCCTGCCGGAACGGTCCATCTCACCCTGACCGACTTCGCCCGCTACGCGGCCCAGCACATCGCGGGGGAGCGGGGCGTTGACGGCCTCGTCAGCGCGGAGACGTTCCAGCGCCTGCACGAACGCGCACCGGACACGGCTTACGCGCTCGGCTGGGGACTCGCGGTCCGCGGGTGGGCCGGTGGGATCGCGCTCCAACACGAGGGCAGCAACTTCCTGTGGTATGCCAATGTGTGGCTGGCACCCGTGCTCGACTTCGGCATGCTCGCCGTCACGAACGCGGGAGAGGACAGGGGCTTCCAGGCCACGGACGCAGCGGTCTCGGCTCTTCGCGAGCGCTTCGAGGCGTCCCAGGCTCCGTAGGCTCCGTAGGCTCCATAGGCGCAGGAGGGCTTCCCACTGACCCGGATGGCAAAGCGGGCGGGGTCTCTCGACCTCCGCCCGCTGCGTTCAACGGGTTGCTACCTGCCGGAATCGCTTACCGCCTGCCGGATCCGCGCCTTCCCTGGCGACCTTCGCCGCCTGACCCGTCACGCGCCCGGCTGCGAGCCTGGTGGCGGGCGAACAGCTGCGACAGCGAGCCGTGCAGGACCCAGATTTCCTCCTGGTCGTCGTCGAGGATGTCGAGCAACGCCTGGTGGTGCGCCTCTCGCCGGGCCTCGGCTTCCTCGGGAGACGGCCGTCCCTGGCCTCTGAACCCCTCCCTGAGGGTCTCGATGGCGGCCTGCTGATCCGCCGTGAGCTCGAGAGCGTCGACCATCGCGTCCTGTCCCGCCTGATGCCGCTCCTCCCACCGGCTCCTCATTTCCTCGCGCTGGCTCCTCATCCCCTTGCGCCGGACCTCGGCCTCTGCCCTGTGCTCGTCCAGCACCGCGATCTGCTCGTCCGTGAGAATCCCCTTGAGTGCTTCGTGCATCGCCTCGCGGATCTCCTCCATCCGTGTGTGTGCCTCGTCCCGCGTGACGCTCCCGTCTCGGACGCCATCACGGATTTCGTCGCGCTGCGGCGCGAACGACTCGCGAATCTGCTCCAGCGCAGCGATCTGCTCGTCGGACAGGTCGAGACCGCCGACGCCGACGCCGTCATGGCCCGGCCCCATGCCCGACCCGTGGCCGCCGAACTCGCCACCACGCCCAAACTGGCCACCACGTCCCGCCCGATCTCCACGTCCGGCCTGGTCGCCGAACTGTCCGCGCATCCCATCCCGGCGGGCCTTCATTTCGGCTCGCATCTCCTCCTGGCGTGCCTGAACGGCAACGATCTGTTCCGAGTTCAGGATGCTCTGGAGATCCGCCGCGGCGTACCACAGCTGCCCGGACTGTCGCTCCTGCCCCCGGTGCTTCTCCATCACATTCCTCACGGCCTCGATCTGCTCGTCCGTCAAACCGAGTCCCTCGGTAAGGTCACCGAGAATGATCGAGTAGTCGGCTTCACTTGCATCCGCCATCGTGTTCTGGTTCAGAGTGTCCGTCGGCGAGCTGTCACACGCGACTGTGAATCCCGCGAGTGATATAGCGAGACCGGCAGCGATGACGCCCCGGCCGCGGCTCCAACCCATTCTTCCCGTGCGTAAACGCATTCTTCACCTCCGTGGTGCACGCGACCGGGCGCTCCGGTCGTTTTGGTAGTCGTGGGGACCTCGTTGCCCCCGCGACTGTCCCTTAGACGCCGGGGCAGACGGCCTGATTCCATCCTCGGAAGGAAGCGAGAGTTGAGCCCGGCCCGCGTGGCTCAGGCTCGATGCTGAAGTGCCAGCAGCCGGGGCCGGAGTCGCTCCGCCGTTTCGATAGCAGACGCCACATCGCGGAGCTCCGTCACCATGTCCGCGAGCTCGCTCGAGCGCGCTTCTGCGATGACGTGTGCGCGGCTGTTCCCGTGACGAGAGAACCCCTGCTTGCCCAGCCGGTCCATCCAGGTCGAAAGGCTGACCAGGCGTCGCATCGTCTGCTCAAAATCGCGGGACCACCACTCGAGCAGCTCCTCCGATGGAACATCCTTGCTCGACGCCCGTTTCCGGATTCGGTCGAGCTCGGACGTGGGAATCCGCCACTCTCCGTCCTGCTTCCGGCCCGCCACCGCTCCGGAGCGAATCCAGTTATAGACGGTATTGAAGTGCCGACCGCTGAGGCGGGCGAACTCGTGCACGCCGAGTGTCTCACGCATGGCTGATCCTCGTATTGTTGTTGATATTCATACTATTCGTTGATGTTGATAAGTCAAGGCATTCGTACAGATATGAATGGAGTGCACCAAACCCTCTACACGAATTCCCACTTTCCCACTTTTGTGCCAGGGAACGGAACGACCCCCCCACATGTTCACTGCTGGAGGCGGACGGTCCGGCACGCAAACCGGAACCAAGCAACAGGAGATAAGAGTGGCAAGAGCCATTTGGAACGACGCGGTGATCGCCGAGTCAGTCGAGTACGAGGAAGTGGAGGGCAACATCTACTTCCCACCCGACTCGGTGTCCGCGGCGTACC
The DNA here is from genome assembly GCA_030601615.1 of Gemmatimonadota bacterium. GTDB lineage: Bacteria > Gemmatimonadota > Gemmatimonadetes > Palauibacterales > Palauibacteraceae > Benthicola. The sequence goes on along the minus strand of JAUVTH010000069.1, from coordinate 70 downwards.
TTCAGAAGAGCGACACGCAGTCCCGCTGCCCGTGGAAGGGAGTGGCATCCTACTACGACGTCGTGGTAGA
>JAUVTH010000228.1 GCA_030601615.1 Gemmatimonadota bacterium | reverse complement strand
ATCGTCGATGAGATCAAACGGCACGAGGAACTGCTGGTTGACGTCTCGGAAGACGAGCTGAAGGCCCGGACCGAGAAGTTCCGGGCTCGGATCCGCGAACGGACACAGAAGCTCGAGGCCGAAATCGAGAGTCTGCGCGAGGAGCGCCGGCACACCGAGGACAGCTCGAAGAGGGCCGACCTGTCCGAGCGGATCCACCAGGCGGAGGAGGAGTTTCAGGAAGCCACGGACGATGTGCTGGACGAGCTTCTCCCCGAGGCCTTCGCGACCGTGCGCGAAGCCTGCCGTCGCATGCTCGGACGCGAGATCGATGTTACCGGGCACAATATGACCTGGGACATGGTCCCGTACGACGTGCAGCTGATCGGTGGCATCGTTCTTCACCAGGGTAAGATCGCCGAGATGGCCACCGGTGAAGGCAAGACGCTCGTCGCCACCCTGCCGCTCTATCTCAACGCGCTGTCCGGCAAGGGTGCCCACCTGGTCACGGTGAACAACTACCTGGCCCGGCGGGACTCCCAATGGATGGGCACGGTATTCCAGTACCTGGGGCTCACCGTGGGTTGTATCGACGACACGCAGCCGGGCAGCGAGGTGCGCCGCGGCATGTACGGCTGCGACATCACCTACGGTACCAACAACGAATTCGGTTTCGATTACCTGCGCGACAACATGGTCGTGCGCCAGGAAGACCGGGTACAGCGGGCCCACAACTACGCGATCATCGACGAAGTCGACTCCGTCCTGATCGATGAGGCCCGGACGCCGCTCATCATCAGCGGTCCTGTGGGCCAGGCGCAGGACCAGCAGATCTACAAGAAGTACAACGCTCAGGTGGCCGGCCTCGTTCGCAAGCAGACCGCGATCACGAGCGAGCTGGTCGCCGAGGCGGAGAAGGAGCTCGCGAAGCTCGAGGAGGAAGCGGAGGACGCGAGCGATTTCCACACGGGCAAGCTGCTTCTCGCCGCCCAGCGAGGCGCGCCCAAGAACCGCCGTCTGATGAAGCTACTGAGTGAGACGGGCGTGAAGCAGCTGATGCAGCGCACCGAGGCGGGGGTCATGCGCGAGAAAGCCATGGCCGAGATCGACGAGATGCTGTTGTTCACGACCGACGAGAAGGGTCACACGATCCAGATCAGCGATCGGGGGCAGGACATCCTGAGCCCGGGCGATCCGGACGCATTCGTGGTGCCCGACATCTCGGAGGACGTGAAGAAGGTCGAGGACGACGAGAAGCTGGGGCCGGATGAGAAGCGGGACCGCATCCAGCAGCTGGAGCGCGACTACGCCGAGAAGTCGGAGCGCCTCCACATCATCCACCAGCTCGTGAAGGCGCATGGCCTGTACGAGAAGGACGTGGAGTACGTCGTCGAGAACGGCGAGGTCGTGATCGTCGACGAGTTCACGGGCCGGAAGATGGTGGGCCGGCGGTGGAGCGACGGGCTCCACCAGGCGGTCGAGGCGAAAGAAAACGTCAGCGTCCGCGGGGAGACCCAGACGCTGGCCACGATCACGATCCAGAACTACTTCCGCATGTACTCCAGGCTGGCCGGAATGACCGGTACGGCGGAGACGGAGGAAGGCGAGTTCCACGAGATCTACGGCCTCGAGGTCGTCGTTATTCCCACCAATCGGCCGGTGCGCCGGATGGACGACGAGGACCTTCTCTATCGGACGAAGAGGGAGAAGTTCGCCGCCCTGCTGGACGAGATCGAGCGGCTCCACCGACGCGGCCTGCCCATGCTCGTCGGCACCACGAGCGTGGACGTCTCTGAGAAACTCTCTCGCATGCTCAAGCGGCGCGGGCTGGCTCATGAGGTTCTGAACGCAAAGCAGCACGAGCGCGAGGCGGAGATCGTGACTCAGGCGGGACAGCCCGGCGCGATCACGATCGCCACGAACATGGCGGGCCGCGGCACCGACATCAAACTCGGCGCGGCCCTGGTGAAGTGCCAGGTGTGCGGCCTTCGCTCAGCCGAGCCCGCCTTCGGCCAGCTCGAGGAAGACGAGGACCTCGATCAGGACCAGGTGAAGGCGCTCGGGTGCTACGTAGACCCGCCGTGCGGTCTGCAGATCCTAGGCACGGAGAGACACGAATCCCGCCGAATCGACCGCCAGCTACGCGGTCGCGCGGGTCGGCAGGGCGACCCGGGCTCGAGCCGTTTTTTCCTGTCTCTCGAGGACGACCTGATGCGCCTGTTCGGGACCGAGCGGGTGGCCAAGGTCATGGATCGCCTCGGGGCCGAAGAGGGAGAGGTCATCACCCACCCCTGGATGACGAAGTCCATCGAGCGAGCACAGCGGCGCGTCGAGCTCCAGAACTTCGATGCCCGCAAGCGGCTGCTCGAGTACGACGACGTCATGAACCAGCAGCGTGAGGTAATCTACGACCTGCGGCTGTTCGGGCTGGAGGGTGGCGAGGACCTGAAGGGCGAGGCGTGGGAGATGATCGAGCGATCGGTCATCGAAATCGTCGAGGGCGTGATCGAACCCGGCTCGCACGCCGACGATTGGGATCTTCCCGGGCTCCGTGAGCGCCTGCTCCTGGACTACTTCCTCGTGGCGTCGTTCCTGCCGACCGATGAGCTGAACCCGACCGACATCGAATGGAAGGACACGGACGAGCTGATGGACGCCGTGCTCGATTTCGTCCACGAGGCGTACCACGAGAAGATCGACACCTTTGGTGAGAACTGGGAGAGGATCCTCAGCTTCATCGTACTGTCGGTGATCGACGAGAAGTGGAAGGGGCACCTGTACGACCTCGATCACCTGCGCGAATCGATCCGCTACCGGGCCTACGGTCAGCGGGATCCCCTGGTCGAGTACAAGAAGGAAGCGTACGAATCGTTCGTCGACCTGATGCAGGACCTTCGGAAGAGCCTGTCAAACCTGCTGTTCCGGGCGCAGGTCGAGATGCGTCCGGCGCTCAGGCCACAGCAGGTAAGCTCGATGAGTGGACCGAGCGAGCTCGCGGGTACCGGAGGTGGACTGGCGCAGGCAGGTGGGCCTGTCTCGGCCTCGGGTGCGCCGCCGAGAGCCGCGCCGGAGCTGGCGGCGACGGGTGTCGCGGCCACGGCTCTGAAGGAGCCGGCTGCGAGGCCCATGCAGCAGGTAGTGCGTCCCGAAGCTCCACTGCGGGGTGGGGAAGAGGTCGGGCGAAACGATCCGTGTCCGTGCGGGAGCGGGAAGAAGTACAAGAAGTGCCATGGGCGGTTGGGGTGACCCGGCTCCCGGGAGGCGGCTCGTCCCTGTCGGAGCCTCCTCGCGGCTGATGCCGCTGCGGGGTCTCCTCGGGGACTCCGCCAAGCCTCCCGAATCGCCGGATCACCCCACCGCGAAGCGGTAACGGCCGGGGCGCCTTGCTTCGATGCGGAGACGTGCTCTGGAGACGTCGCACTCGGCACCGGTAGGTTCGGCACTCCGACCGCGTGAGGTGGCGGCGGAGGGGAGTTCCCGAGGCTACGCTTGGAGGCCGTCTCCGCGTTGGTCGGTCACCGTGGCGGTAACAGTCGGGGTTCTTGATC
>JAUVTH010000277.1 GCA_030601615.1 Gemmatimonadota bacterium | reverse complement strand
GACCGGGAAGCGGACGTGCTCGGTGACCCGGGGCTCGCGGATGGCGCGCCGGGACGGGAGACCGTTCCCGTTGCCGTGAGCACGACCATGCTGCCAGACGTGGGAGCCGGTCCGTCGCACGTCGTCCTCCTCCAGGATCTGGGTTCGGTCCGTCAGCTCGAGAACCTTCGACTCCGCGCTGGAAAGCTCGAGGCGGTAGCTGAGCTTTCGGCTTCCCTGGCGCACGAGCTCAAGAATCCCCTCGCCTCGATCCGGAGCGCCGTGGAGCAACTCTCGGCCCGTGCGCCGGAGGACGAGGACGAGCAGGTGCTCGGCCGCCTGATCGTGCGAGAAAGCGATCGGCTGAGCCGCATCCTGAGCGAGTTCAGCGACTTTGCCCGTGTCGGGGTGGCCGATCGGAGGCCCGTCGACGTGGAGCGCCTGATCCGGGAGGTGATCGAAACCGTCCGGCGCAATCCGGCGGCTGAGGGCCGATCGACCATCACGAGCGAGATCCGTGGCGACATGTCGGGGCTCTGGGGTGATCCCGAGCTTCTGCACCGGACTCTCCTCAACCTGGTCCTCAATGCCGTACAGGTCGGCGACCCCGAGGAGACAGTCACGGTCAGGGTCATTGCTGACGCCCTCCGTCCGGATCTCGCCCCGTCCGAAGTGTCCCTCGGTCACCCCGTTCGCATACGCGTCATAGATGATGGACCTGGGATCGAGCCGGCAGACCTGCCGCGCCTCTTCGATCCGTTCTATACGCGGCGACACGGAGGGAGCGGCCTGGGGCTGTCGATCGCCCACCGGGCCGTACAGGCACACGGCGGAGCGCTGATAGCGAGCGCGACCCCCGGCGAGGGTGCCACGTTCGCCATGGTTCTGCCTCGTCGGAGCGTGCGTGGCCGTGTGCCCCGCGATCCCGATCGAGCGTCATCCATCGGTGCTGATTCGAAACAGCGATCTGAAACTGAAACGCGCACCGACGAGCGCGCGCACACCTAGCCGCGCCGGCGCGCCCGCGCGGCTATCCATAAGGAGCCGACATGCGAGACAAGCCGTTGATTCTCCTCATCGACGATGAGCAGAGCCTGCTGGAGACCCTCGGCGTGCTCTTGAAGGGTGAGGGCTACGAGGTCATTGCCGAATTGACCGGAGCTGGAGGTGTGAAGGCGTTCAAGGAGCACGGTCCTGACCTTGTGCTCACCGACGTCCGCATGCCCAAGATGAGCGGAATCGAGGTTCTGGAGGAGGTCCGCCGGACGAACCCGAACACGCCGGTCGTTCTCATGACGGCCCAGGCCTCGCTGCAATCGGCGATCCAGGCGGTCAACCTGGGCGCCACGCACTACGTGCAGAAGCCGTTCGAGAACGACGAGCTCCTCGCGGTCCTCGGGCGCTCGCTGGACTGGGGTCGCCTGAAGCAGGAGAACGCTGGTCTGAAGAGGCAGATCAAGAAGCAGCAGACACTCAAGGCGGGTCGTCCCATCGGGGTGAGCCCAGCGTTCGAAGCCTGTATCAAGCTGGCCGAGAGCGTGGCCGACAGTGACTCGACGATCCTGATCGGTGGCGAGAGCGGTACCGGTAAGGAGGTGTTCGCCCGCTATATCCACGACCTGTCACCCCGTTCGAACCGCAGGTTCCTGTCGCTGAACTGCGGGGCGTTGCCGGAAGGCCTCCTGGAGTCGGAGCTGTTCGGCCACGTGAAGGGGAGTTTCACGGGAGCTGTGCGAGACAAAGAGGGTCTGTTCGTCGCCGCTGCCGGCGGCACGTTTTTCCTGGACGAGGTCGGGGAGATGTCGCCTTCCACCCAGGTCAAGCTCCTCAGGGTCCTGCAGCAGCGCGAGGTCATCCCCGTCGGGGCGACGGAAGTCACTCCGGTCGACGTTCGGCTGATCGGCGCCACGAACAGTGACCTGGAGCGGGACATCGAAGAAGGCCGGTTCCGGCGTGACCTGTTCTACCGCCTGAACGTCATCGCTCTCGAGCTGCCCCTCCTGAGGGACCGCCAGGAGGACATCGAGCTTCTCGCCGAGCACTTCCTCGCAGGGCAGGCGGAGGGCGACCCGAGAGGCGCCAAGAAGCTGTCCGGGAAGGCTCTCGCCGTGCTCAAGGAGTACCACTGGCCGGGCAACGTCCGGGAGCTCGAGAACGTGATCGAGAGAGCCGTGGTCCTCACAGCGGGTGCGACGATCAAGCCGGAGGCTCTCCCCCCGAGATTGCGAGAGGCGCCGGCTGAGCCCCTCGTGCAGGACCGACCTGCGGCCAATCCCGCTCTCGACATCGTCGAAAGGGCCTACATAGAGCATGTGCTGAGAGCCGAGAGCGGCAACAAGACGAGAGCTGCCGAAGTGCTCGGAATTGATCCGAGCACGTTGTACCGCAAGATCAAGCGCTACGACCTCGAAGCCTGAGCCGACAACCATTGCAGTACGGCATGCAAACTTTGCAGAGTGCAATACCGCCGACCTGGGAACGGGTCTGGCAATCCACCTATATTGGCGATAACTATCTATGTGACAATCGGTTACACTTTCAGAGAGCGTCCGGCATACGAGTTGCCCTAACCTCACGCCGGAGGCACGGCCCTCCACCGGTGAACGAACAAACGATCTCGGAAGAAAAAGCGTTCACAAACCAGAACCGATGGAGGAGTCATGCTCCGCAACACGAAGGGCTTCACCCTGATCGAACTGCTGATCGTAGTCGTGATCATCGGCATCCTCGCCGCGATCGCGATTCCGCAGTTCGCCAGCACGAAGGAGAAGGCGTTCGACGCCACGGCGAAGAGCGACGTTCGGAATGCGATGGCGGCCCAGGAGGCTTACTTCGCCGACGATCAGAGCTACGCGCCGGCCTCGATGGCGACCGGCTCCTTCACTACGAGCACCGGCATCGCGATCTCGGCTTCGGCCGCGTCGGCCG
>JAUVTH010000032.1 GCA_030601615.1 Gemmatimonadota bacterium | reverse complement strand
AGCTGCGTGCTGGCGTCGAGGCCACACAACTCGGCGGCGGCGAGGTTCATGTAGACCAGGTTGCCTGATGCGTCGAGCGTAATGACCCCCGATGGGATGTTGCGAAGCACGTCGGCCGTGTCGAGACGCAACCGGTGGAGTTCACCCTCGACCGTGCGGAGCTCGGACCGTACCTGCCTGAACCGGACTCCAACCAGGCTGGCCGCGACGGCCACGATCATGATGACGAGCACCTGGAGGACCAGGGCAACGCTGCTGACGTCGCCCACCAGCGCCACGTTGACCGCCAGGTACAGGCCTCCGGCGGACAGCGCCGTGAGGATCGCCGAGCCCAGGGGCAGCAGAAGAGCGTACACTGCCGCCAGCGCAATGAACAGCGACACGAAGGGACTGCCGACTCCCCCGGTGATGTACACCACGCCGTTGAACAGCAGAATGTCCAGCGCCGCCTGCGAGTAGAGGAATCCGAGGCCGATCTCGTGGCCCTTCCGATGGCTGATCCGGTACGCGATCGGCGTCAGGAAGGCAGCGGCCGCGAGACCTATGATGGCTATGAGCGGAAACTCGAGTGGAAGGGAGCCCGGTACCTGCCGCTCCAGAAAATCCCCGACAAGGATGGCAGCCCCGAAGACCGCCAGAGAGATGACGAGGCGCGCGGCATAGATCCAGTACAGGACATGCAACGGCTCGAGAAGCGTGGCCGCCCGGCGGTCAGACCTGCTGGTACGGAGCAATTCCTGGCCGTTTCCCGTGCTGTGAGTCGCCCGCCGGGGAAGCGTCGTTCACCTCTCCGGGGCGTTGCATTTCGCCTGCATCGCCGGAGCCTATCTAAGAACGGGGACTGCAGAACGCAAGAGGTGGCCGGCAGCTGAAAAGGCTCTAACAGGGTTCGTCAGCAACCTGTTAAAGCCAATCGGGAGGTTCGTCGAACATCGACACCTGGGTGATGCGACCGCCGCGGACCGTCGCGGTGAGGGAATGCACGCTGCCGGAATCGGCGCACGGTATCGGCCTCCGGATCAGCGGGACCGTTACCGTGGCGGCGTCCTCTTCGGGCTGGGCGGCCGGCCACAGGCCGACGGCACGGGCGGCATCGGAGAGCAACCGGTGGCCGCTCTCGAACGTCGCGGTCCACGAAACGACGCGAGACGGGTCCAGGCCGGTGCACCTGACCCGCAGGGCGAGATCCGCCGATCCGAAGACGAGCCAGGTGTCCCCCCCGGTCGTCCTGCGGGCCGTCGGCTCACCGAAGCACCGAACCAGCTCGTGCTCGGGCAGGCCAATGAGACCGTCACACGATGCCAACATCACGTCCTCGCCCTGCCCGTCCGGCGGCGCGTGCCCCTCGACATACATCTGCTCAGCAGTGCCCGCCTTACGGGGTACCGTTCTCGATCACGTCCGCCAACGACGTGTTGCACAGGAAATCGAGAGTAGCCTCCTTGATGACCTTCCATTTTTCGTGTGCGCCGCACGGGTTGCTGTCCGAGCACTCGGCAAGTCCCAGGAGGCACCGCGTCCTCTCGACCTGGGGCTCGAACGGCGCCACGACCGTTGCCAGCATGACGTCCCGCGGCGGTTGGCCCAGTCGGAATCCGCCGGTCCTGCCTCGCTCGGATATGACCACGCCCGCCTTGGCAAGCTTGTGAAGGATCTTGGAAAGGTAGTTTGCCGGGATCCCGGTAGTTCGAGCCATGTCCCGCGCACGCATGCTGCCACCGCCGTAGTGCCGGGCGAGACACACCGCAGCGCGCAGGGCGTATTCCTCGGTCCTTGATACCATTGTGTTTCGATTTCTCCGTTCGGCAATTGTAACCGCATAAGAATATGAGATTTTGGGATGTCGGAACAGGCATGCCCCACACGGGAACAGGGGCGTAGTGAAAGCGGGGCCCACTGAAGCGGAGCCTGCCGTATCGAATTGAGCCACTGCTGTACCCACCACGGCCTGGCAGGGATCTTCAGCAACCTGCTACTGCATGGTGTTGATGATCCCGAAGATCGGCAGGTACATGGCCACGATCATGCCGCCGACGACCGTACCGAGGATCACGATCATCAGGGGCTCCATCGCTTTCAGAAGCGACTCGACCGCCGTGTCGACTTCGTCGTCGTAGAAATCGGCGATCTTGGTCAGCATCCCGTCCAGGTCACCCGTCTCCTCGCCCACGTTGATCATCTGGGTCACCATCGGCGGGAACACGCCGGAGACCCTGAGCGGCTCCGAGATCGACGCACCGCCGGCGATCGAGTTACGGCTTTCCATGATCGCGTCGTGAATCACCCGGTTTCCCGACGTGCGGGCCGTGATCTCCAGTCCTTCCAGAATCGTCACGCCCGAGCTGAGGAGCGTGCCCAGCGTGCGCGTGAACCTCGCCACGGAAGACTTCCGGGCCAGGTTTCCGAAGACCGGGAGGCGAAGAAGGATTCGGTCGAAGATGAGACGGCCGGACGATGTCGCGATCCACCGCTTGAACAGCCACACGGCCGCCATGACCCCACCACCCATGGCCCACCAGTACCCCTGCAGGATGTCCGAAGCCATGATCACGATCCGAGTCGGCAGCGGCAGTACCTGGTCGAAGCTCTCGAACATCTGCTGGAACGTGGGAATGACGAACAGCAGCAGCACGACGATCGCCGAAAGGGCCACGAAGCTGATGACCCCGGGGTAGATCATGGCGCCCTTGACCTTGCGGGACAGGGATTCCGCCTTCTCGAGGAAGACGGCCAGGCGAACCAGGATCGTGTCCAGGATACCGCCGGTTTCACCGGCGGCGACCATGTTCACGTACAGCGGCAGGAACACCTTCGTGTGCTCGCGCATTGCATCTGCCAGCGTGTTTCCCGACTCGACGTCGTACAGGACCGCCTGCAGAGTCGACTGCAGAGTCTTGTTGTCGGACTGTTTGGCGAGAATGTCGAGCGACTGCACCAGCGGGAGACCGGCGTTGATCATCGTCGCGAACTGCCGCGTCATGATCACGATGTCCCGCGTTTTTACCTTCCCGCCGCCGAGCAGGTTATTGAGATCGATCCCCTTGGGTTTCTCCCGCACGGCGACAGGGATCAGCCGCTGGCTGCGAAGATACGCGATGACCTCGTCGCGACTCGCGGCATCGTACTCGGCGCGCTTGAGTTCGCCGGAGACGGTTCTCGCGCTGTATGTCCAGACTGGCATGGCTCAGGTCGCTCCTGGTTCTTGTCGGTCCCTTGGCAGGCCGCTGAGTAGCCCCGAGCGGCTGGCTAAACGGTCGCGGGCTCCACCTCGCCGATCATGCGCTTCAGCTCGACCTGATCCGAACTCACTCGCATCAGCTCGTCCAGGGCCACTTCATCCCGCATGTACAGGGAGTAAAGAGCATCGTTGAGGGTCTGCATCCCGAACTTCTTTCCGGTCTGCATCGCCGAGTAGATCTGGTGCACCTTCTGGTCGCGGATCAGAGCCCGGATGGCCGGTGTGGCCGTCATGATCTCGCAAGCCATGACCCGTCCCTTTCCGATGCGTCGGGGGAGAAGCGTCTGCGTGATGACGCCCTCGAGCACGAAGGAGAGCTGGGCGCGAACCTGGTCCTGCTGGTGCGCCGGGAACACGTCGATGACGCGGTTGATGGACTCCGCCGCCGAATTCGTGTGCAGCGTCGCGAACGCCAGGTGCCCGGTCTCGGCAATCGTCAGCGCGGCCTGGACGGTCTCCAGATCGCGCATCTCGCCGACCAGGATCACGTCGGGGTCCTGCCGCAGCACGTACTTGAGGGCAGTCGCGAACGAGCCGGTGTCGCTGCCCACCTCACGCTGGTTCACGAGGCAGTTCTTGTGGCGGTGCACGAACTCGATCGGGTCCTCCACGGTGATGATGTGCCCGGTCCGCTCTCGATTGATCTTGTCGATCATGGCCGCCAGGGTGGTCGACTTTCCGGATCCCGTCGGACCGGTGACCAGCACGAGGCCCCTGGGCTTATCGGTCAACCTGGCGACCACCGGGGGCAGGCCCAGCTCCTGGAACGACAGGATCTCGAATGGGATCTGCCGGATGGCCATCGCGACCGTACCTCGTTGCCGGAACACGTTCCCACGGAACCGGGACAGGTTCTGTACGGAGAACGAGAGATCCAGCTCATCCTCCTGTTCGAATCGCTTCTTCTGCTGCTCGGTCAGCGTGGAGTAGGCCAGGGACTGCGTATCCCGCGGCCCGAGCTGCGTGCCGTAGTTACTGTTTGCCAATTGCCCGTCGATGCGGAGCTTGGGCACTTCACCCGCTGACAGGTGCAGGTCGGACGCGCCCCTGTCGATCATCTCTTCAAGCAGGCTGCGCAGCGTGCCCGGTGCAGAGTCGCTCATCGAATTCCTCGTTCCGTTTGGTCGTGTCGCCCGGTCCCGTGACGGGTCAAGCGGCCGTCTCCTTGATGACTTCGTCGAGTGTGGTGATTCCCTTGCGGACCTTGACGAGTCCGTCCTCGCGAAGCGTGATCATTCCCTGTTCGACTGCCGCCCGATTCAGCTCGTCGGCGGACTCGCCCTCGAGGATCATCCGTCTGAGGTCGGGGGTCATAGGCAGCACTTCGTAGAGACCCTGCCGCCCCGAGTAGCCGGAGCCGTTGCACGCGTCACAGCCCTCGCCCCGAAAGAATGTCATGGAAGCCGCTTGCTCCTCGGTAATGCGAGCGGCCCGCAGGACCTCGGGCATGTAGGTCGCCTCCGCCCGGCAGTTGGAGCAGATGCGCCGCACGAGCCTCTGGGCCGTGATGCAGTTGAGGGCCGACGCGACGTTGAACGGCTCGAGGCCCATGTCGATCATTCGGGTGATCGTCGACGCCGCGTCGTTCGTGTGCAGCGTCGAGAGGACCAGGTGACCCGTCAGAGAGGCCTTCACGGCGATCCCACCGGTCTCGAGGTCCCGGATCTCACCGACCATAACGATGTTCGGATCCTGCCTGAGGAACGCTCTGAGAGCGGCCGCGAACGTCATCCCGATCTCGGTACGCACCTGCACCTGGTTGATGCCGTGCAGGTTGTACTCGACCGGATCTTCGGCCGTCATGATGTTGACTTCGTCGGTGTTGATGCGGCTGAGAGCGCTGTACAGCGTCGTCGTCTTACCCGAACCGGTCGGACCCGTAACGAGCACCATGCCGTACGGCCTGGAGATCGCCTCCAGAAAATCGGTCTCCGCCTTCTGCTCCATCCCGAACTTCTCCAGATCGAGCGTCAGGTTACCCTTGTCCAGGATGCGGAGCACGATCTTCTCGCCGAACAGAGTCGGGAGCGTGGACACACGGAAATCGATCACCTTCCGGCCGATCTTGATCTTGATGCGGCCATCTTGCGGGATCCGGCGTTCGGCGATGTTCAGGTCAGCGAGGATCTTCACGCGCGAGATCAATGCGGCCTTCATCCGGATGGGCGGCTTCATGATCTCCTGCAGGACACCGTCGATCCGATAGCGGACTCGTAGCTCCTTCTCGTACGGCTCGATGTGAATGTCGGAGGCCCCGCGGCGAACGGCGTCCGTGAGGAAGCCGTTGATCAGGCGCACGACAGGAGCCTCCTCGACCTGGGCCTGAAGCTGCATCGTGGAGTAGACTTCCTCTTCTTCCTCCACGAGCTCCACGTCCTGCTCCTCGAGCTCCTCGAGCAGGTCTCCGAGCCTGTCGTTCGTGACCTCGTAGTACCTGTCGATCGCCATGCGCAGCGAGTACTCGCCGGCTACCACGGCGTCCACGTCGAACCTGGTGATGAATTTCAGATCGTCGACGACGCTCAGGTCAGTGGGATTGACCATGGCCACGGTAAGCGTGCGACCGACACGGCGAAGCGGGAGAAGCAGATGCTTGCCGGCAAAGTCGGCTGGCACGAGCTGGAGTATCTTCTCGTCGACCTCCACCTCGGACAGGTCCACTGCGGGCACGCGATACTGCCGCGAAAGGAGCCTCGTCAGCTCCGTCTCCGAAATCGCGCCGCTGGAGACCAGCGAAAAGCCGATCCGGGTTCCCCCTTGCTTCTGCTCCTTGAGGGCTTTATCCAACTGCTCCCGCGTGATCAGACTCTCACGCAGGAGCATCTCGCCAATTTGGGTCTGTTCCAGTGAAGTAGATGCCATCTCGCTCCGCCGGCTCGTAATCTGTGTGGCTTCCCGGGTTCGGTCAGGGTCGCTCCGAGCGCCATCCAACGGCGAGCACACAGCCGCCCGCAGCGTCCGGATTCGAGCAAGCGCCATGCCCGGTGTAGTTCACGCGCCACACCCGCACGTCAGGGCCGAACGGACCGCTGTCCCCGGGGAGAAGCCGTATCCCGGCGATTCGTGCGGTCAGAATCGCACTTGCCCTTGAATCTTCCGCAGATTCACGGGCCCGATTCCGGGCACGAGAAGAAGATCCTCGAGCCGGCGAAACGGCCCCAGGCGCTGCCGTGTCGCCACAATCCGCGCCGAGAGAGCGGGGCCGATCCCCGTGATTTGCTCCAGTTCCTTGATATCTGCCCGATTCACATTCACCGGCCCCGAAAGGCCACCGGATGGCCTGGAAACATGCGTCCGACGGCCGTTCGCGGTGCCGCGGGCAAACGTCAGGTGAGATGACAGAGCCTCGAGCGTTCTCAGCCCGATGCCGGGTACCCTGGCCATGTCGTCGAGGTCGCGGAAGGAACCACCGGAACGCCTCTCGGCCAGGATCGCTGCGGCCCTGGTCGGTCCAATCCCGGGCAACCTGCGCAGCTCTTCCACGGGGGCGGTGTTCGGGTCCAGTCTTTCGTTCGCACCCAGGGGTCGGGCGGCCCTTTCATCCGCGGCGATGCCCTCGGAGACCGCACGTCGAGTGGAAGCGAGGCTCCCGCGCGAAGGTTCGTGGGACGCCGCGGTAGTTGTCCACCCGAAGTCGTCGGGTCCGGGTCCGAGCCCCAGCCGAGCGGCGGTGCCGAGCAGCAGGAGACCGGCGGCGAGCGTCATGGAGCGCAGCTCCGTCCCGTTGAATCGCATGGCGTTTCCTCCCGACCGCGAAATACGTCGCCGCCTCAACGGGAGGTGAACGGGTCAACGGTTGAACTGCGTCTCACCCTCGCTCGCCCGGAGGAAGAACCGGCCGAAGATGTTGAAATTGAATTGGTTGGACGACTGCTGGCGACCCACGCCGCTGGCTCGTCCGACCCACGACAACTGTACACCGATCGAATAGCCGGTGAAATCAGTGTCGAGAGCGAACGCTGCGTTCTGCGTCGTCTGATCGGTGTGCGTCGTACAGTCGTCACGGAACGTCTGGTCGATCTCGCCGAACCCGGACCCGCCGAGCGCCCGGCAGTCGGAGTTCCCGTTGTTCGAGTACTCGAACGAGATTCGCACATCGTTCTTCACGAACGAAAGGAGCCCCGGCGGCGGGAGGAACCCGGACAGTCGCACCGAGTGCGAGGCCCGATCCGATTGGCTGAGCCCGGTCGCGTCCAGGCTCTCGGACGCCGTATTGCTGAAGTCGTACGTGAAGTTGAACCCGTTCATCAGGATGAACACGAGGCCGACCGACCGAACCGTCCGTTCACTTCCCCTGTCCTGTCCGGTCGCGGTGCTCGTGTTGGTCTTCCGCGTGCGCCACCCGCCCGTGACGCTGATGTCGCGGAAGCTGCTCTGGAGCGGACCGGGTATCGGCAGATCACGCCAACGGACCTGAAAGTCAGGCCACTCCTGGTCCTTCACTCGACGCTCGTTGAGAGGCGTAAACGTACGGCGATCCGACGACGTATACCCCAGGTCGAAGTCCAGTCCGTGCGGGAACTGGTACCCTCCCTGGACCGACCAGCCACGTGTGTCCCCCGCTGCCGAAGCGGTGTCCGCTCCCATCACGCGCATGCTGCTGAAGCTCGTCAGGACGAGCTGGTCCGCGAGACCCGGCGACAGATCCCGCCGGTCATACGTAGAGCTGAGCGCCTTGCGCCAGTCGATCCGGATCGGACTGAGGCGGTCCCAGAACGCCCTCAGGCTGCGGGCCATCCCCGTGGCCTCCTGGCTCCCCGTGATGCCGAAAGCCGTCAGAAATGCGTCGGGGCGGACGTCGAACTGGAATGCCAGTTCCCGCTGCATCGAGAGATCCCGCACCAGGGTCGTGTCTCCATCGAGGTCCTGGATGTACGAGACGTTCCGGTTCGTGCCGTAGTCGGTGTTCATTGTAAAGTCGCTGTCGAACCAGCTGGCCAGTCTCGGCCGCCACGTCAGGTCCGTGCGCACGCTGCGGTTGGTCTCCCAGCCCGTGTCGAATCCGAGGAACGTCCTGGAGGCCTGCTCAAGCTGCTCCTGTCCCGCGGGCCGGGAGGCGCGCAGGCTCGGGGCCACGAGATCGCGAGCAGACTGGAAGTCGAATCCCCATACGATCGACGGGAACGGCTGGATCTGGAATCCCGTGCGCGGACGGAGAACGTACTGCAGATCGACCGTCGGGATCACCTCGCTGTCCGTAGACTGATGCACACTGGTCTGGAATCGTCTGCGCGCATCCTCGGACCGGTTGAGATCGGCTCCCAGATTGATCTGCCGGGGGGTCCACCGAAACCGCATCCCTTTGAAGTTCTGCATCAGGATGCTCTGCGAGAAGAAGCTCGGCAGCGCATCGATCGCGGAACGCAGGAAACCCGGAACGAGTGGGAACGACTTGTCGATCACCTGTCTGGACCACCCCCCCGTCGCTCCCCAACCGGATCCCTTGGCCTCTGTCTGCGTGGCCGTGCTCGTGCTGCGGCGGCTCGTGTATCCAAGCCGCAGACCGTCGATCGTGGCTCGCAGGATGGGGCTGCCGGACCGTGCCTGCTTCGAGAGCGCGACGTTCCACCGGGTGTCAGAGGTCCCGCCCGTCCGCAGGTTGTCCAGCGGGGCCGATAGTACGTCCGTCTGCGGAAGAAAGAACGGGTCTTCGTCGTAGGTCGCATGCGAGACGCCGATCGGCATCACGAGTCCCCATGAGTCAGGCAGGAACTTCCCGAACTGGAGCGTGGCTCGACCGCCGTAGCTCAACTCGCGAAGGAACGAGGGTGTCTCGCCCAGCTGACGGTAGAACGGATTCACGCTGTTCACGTTCGCCTGCAGAATGAGAACGTCTGCCAGGTCTACTTGAATCTCCGCCATGGCCGCCACACCGTTGTCGTCCGGGGCCGCATCGAGCCGCAGGTCGTCGATCCACACCTCTCCCGGACCGGCATCCACCGTGCCCACGTTCTCGATCCCCAGCGCCATTTCCCGAATCGCCGCCAGGTTCGGGGCACGGGATAGATCGTTGATCACGAGGGCGAGCGTGCTGTCGGCGTCGGGAAACACGTCCACGTCCCACAGGACGAACGTGGTGTCGCCCGGCAGGTTCGACCCGTTCTCGTTGATCAGGCGCTCCGCCTCGGCCCGGAGCACCAGTAACCGGCCGAAGTCGATGAAGTCCTCGGGGAGCCAGTCGTCCCGGCTCGGCGCTGCGGGTGAGCTTCGCAAAGAAGTCCGGTACAGATAGAAGTTGTTCGAATCGAACCCCATGCGAATGAAGAACCGCAGGATGCTGCCCGGCCCCCAGTCATCGCCCTGGGCCAGGCTCCACGCCCGAAGCTGGCCGTACGGCAGAAAATCACGCGGGCGATCGGTAAACTTCCGGAATACCTCGATCCGTTCTCCCACCGGCACGTCCGAGAAGACAACGCGCAGGGACTGCTCGTTGATGGTGGCGCTCGACAGCTGCAACCCCGCCGTCTTGTCGGCCTGTTCGTCGGTGATCCCGGGCGGCGAGACGTAGAACCGGTCCACGGTAGAGATCGGACCTACCAACACTTCTGCGGCGGTTCCGGGCGTGTCACCGATCGGTCCGGTGACGCTTCCTGTCCCCGCCCGCTTGAGCCAGGGTGTTCCGGAAAATTGCATCCGGCTGAGCAGCACCGTCGCGTTCGCTGCGCTGGTCAGCGTGATCCGGACGTGCTTCACGTTCTGCTGCTGAGTGCCCGTCGTGTTCTCCTCGAGGTCGGGCAGGCGCAGCGGCAGCCGGTAGAGATTGAACTTGAACTCGCCGTTCGTCGGACGGTTCAGATACCGCGACGGCTGGGTCAGCGGCACGATGTAGCGAAAGTAGCGCTCATCGGTGTTGAGGAAATTATCGCGGTTCAGGTCTTCGCTGTCCTCGAGGCCGTTGTTGTTCGTACAGTTCGCCCTTTGGTCCCCCAGGGGCCAGGCCGAAGCATTTTGCTCTGATCTGCAGCCCGTATCCCACAGACCCGTGTCGTCCTGATTGCCCCACACCCCGACGATCGGGTCCACCTCCTGGTCCAGTTGCCCGATCCCGGATGGGTTTCCGAGGGAATCAGCGACGAGGGCGTCCTCACTGACCGTGCCGATGTCGATGATGAGAGCGAGACTCTGGTCGGTGTTGTCCAGCGTCGAAGCGTAGAACTCGAGAAACTCGATCGTGCTCAGGTCGATCCCCGTCTGCGACAGCACGGTGGTAATGGAGAACCAGCCGGGCTCTCCGGTCCCCGGAGGATCCTGCGCCGTGATCCAAAGTACGGTTTCCCGGGTGCCGGCATTCAGCACGTTGAGCTGCGGATCGGCG
>JAUVTH010000187.1 GCA_030601615.1 Gemmatimonadota bacterium | reverse complement strand
GGCGGTGACTCTTCGCTCAGGATGGGATCCTGCGGACACTCTCGGCCGAGAACGGAGAGCACCGCCCGATTGGCCGCGTGATCGGCTTCGGTTACGGGATCACCCGGACTCTTCTCCGTCGTCCGGAGGGAGGCAGATCGGTAGTGCGGAAGGGTAGCACGCCCACCCAGCAACGCGGCCCGGGCCGCTGTCAGAAGGTCTGCTGCTCTGGCAGGCGGGAACACTGCCGCTGAATCTGACGCGAACAGGATGGAGGCATCCGGGTGATGCGCAGAATCGGAGTTGGTGGACGAAGACATCACTCGTCAGGAGATGTCCGCGATCCGAATGCCGCCACCGGCCTCCCGCGCCTCGCGCAGCGCGTTGCGCGCCGCCGCGATCCCGGAGAGACCCGCTATTCGAGTGGCCATCGGCGCGACCCTGGGCGCCTCGATGTCGCTGTCCTCTACGAAGCGGTCCGTCAGCTCCACGATGCCGGCGCTCACCGGCGCCAGGTCACCGGCAGCCGGATCGGCTTCCGTACGCTCTGTCAGCCGTCTCACCAGTGAGGTCACGCCCGCCGCATCCGTGCCGAACGTGATGATCCCGAGCTCCGAATCATCGATCCAGCCGCACACGTCTGATTCGCGAATTCCCTGCCCCCACAGTCGGGCTGCGCTCTCCCGGAGCGCGCCCACGGAATCGGCGCTCGGCATCGCCGTCGGTCCCAGAACCACACAGCTCAAGGACGTACCGTGCCGACGGGAGGCGCCACCCATGACACGGAGCATACGCATCATGCCCGCCAGATTGAACAGTCCGGTGGCCATGTCCGACAGGGAGCCCTCCTCGGTCGCTTCGATGAGCTGCTTGATCTCAAGGAGGCGACGCAGTTTGGCTACGACCAGGTTGGAGCGGATCGGTTCCTTGATGATGTCCCACGCCCCGGCGCGCATCGCAGCGGCCTGCGCACTCTCGTTCCAGAAGTTGGGCGAGTACACGAGAATCGGGACGCTCGATTTGATGGCGCCTGCACTGAGCGATGACGCCAATCCGGGTGCATCCATGTCCGGCAGCCCTTCGTCGATGATCACGATGTCCGGATTGACTTGAGGCGCGTCCCTGAGCGCCACGCGGGCCGAGCGGACCCGCGTGAAGACGAAGCCCTCGGGCTCCAGCACCGCTTGAAGGGCGGACGTGAACCAATCGTGTGCGCTGACGAGCATCACGTTTGCGGTTTCCGCCGGAGTCGTGCTCGTGCCGTTTGACATGGGTGTAGAAACTCCTGAGCGTCGCGTTACGCGGCCCGGTAGCGTCGGGGCCGCCTCATTCCAAGAGCGTTCATTCGTCTTCGCCATCCGGTCCGTTGGCGCTGTCACGCTCGAACATCACCGGCAACGTCTTCAACATGATCATTATGTCGAACCAGAGCGAGCGTCGACGAACGTACTCGATATCGAAATCGACCTTCTCTCGGACGTCTTCCACGGTCTGATCAGCCGCGCGATTCACCTGAGCCCAGCCGGTGATCCCCGGCCTGACCCTGTTACGCATCCGGTAACCGTCGATCTCCTTCTGGAGCGCCAGGACGAAATTGGGTCGCTCGGGACGCGGCCCCACGACCGCCATGTCCCCCTTAAGCACATTCCAGAACTGCGGTATCTCGTCTACTCGCATCGTGCGGAGAACCGCTCCCACCCGCGTCGCCCGGTCGTCGTCCTTGCGTGCCCATATCGGTCCCGAGTCGAGCTCGGCGTCTACCGGCATCGTCCGGAACTTGTAGATCATGAACGGACGACCGCCCAGATCGTTGACCCGCCGACCGGTGCGGTCGCGCATATCGAGCCGGCCACGCCGGTCGAGGCCTACCCTGAGCTGCCTGTAGATTACGGGCCCCCTGCTGTCGAGCTTGATGGCGAGCGCTATGACGATGATCGCCGGAAGCAGGATCAGAAACGAAGCCAGCGCGACCACGATGTTGGCTGTACGCAGGAAGAACTCTTCCAATCGTCCGATGTCCCGGGCCACCGGGACATCCGGCTCTCGGACGGGCCCTCGCGGTCCGTCAAGTCGGACGAATCGGCGCCGCGCCGCACCTCCCTTACGCAGGCGCAAAGCTCCCACGCCACCGAAACCTCGAATCTGTTCGTCACTGCTCATGGCACGCTCGTCCCCCGGAGTGAAGTGATTCACCCTGCTGGGAGCATCTGTTGTGCCAATCCGTACGATTCGAGACAAGTTATTTACCGATAGTGACTTAAGTGGTGTCTGACAGCCGATTGAAGGAGACGGGTATTGCAGGGCTGCCACACTTCCGTGTGCGATCGGCAACACCTGCGGTCCATCGGGTCATTCCAGGCCATAATCCCGGATCTTGTAGAGGAGCGCCCGATAGCTCAGGTCGAGCAGCTCCGCGGCGCGCGTACGGTTCCCGCCCGTAACTTCCAGCGCACGGCCGATCAGATGCTTCTCGAGCTCCCATGTGCGCTTCTTCACCGAGAGCTCGTCGCTGGACAGGTTCCCCCCCGCTGCCTTGATCGTCGCCTTCGGATCGCGGACGGTGGACGGCAGATCCGCCTCTTCAATCCTGGGGCCATCGCAGAGCACCATCGCTCGCTCAACAGCGTTCTCGAGTTCACGTATGTTTCCGGGCCACGAGTAGTTCGAGAGGCTCTTGATGGCTTCCGGAGCAAATCCCTCCAGATCGAGACCGAGCGCCTCGTTGTACAGCTCCAGGAAGTGCTGCAGAAGCACCGGAATGTCCTCGACGCGATGTCGGAGCGGCGGCAGGTGGATCCGGACTACGTTGATCCTGTAGTACAGATCGGCGCGAAACTCCCCCTCCTGCACGTCCGCCTCCAGGTCGCGTGCCGTGGCGGCCAGGATTCGGACGTCGAGCTGGCGCGCCTTCGATTCTCCCACACGCCGGATCTCTCCCTCCTGCAGCGCGCGCAGCAGCTTGACCTGCAGTGCATGCGGCAGCTCGCCGATCTCGTCGAGAAGGAGGGTGCCGCCCTGGGCTTCCTCGAACAGCCCGGCTCGATCACGCGACGCGCTGGTGAAAGCGCCTTTCACGTGGCCGAACAGCTCCGATTCGAGCAGGCTCTCCGGAATGGCTCCACAATTCACGGGAACGAACGGGCCGTCCGCACGGGCGGAGGCCTGGTGCACGAGCCGGGCAACGAGCTCCTTCCCCGTCCCGCTTTCACCGGTGATGAGAACGGTCGTGGGGTGTGGCGCGACCCTTACGGCCAGCTCGACCGCCGCCTTCATTCCCGAGCTCGCCACGACGATGTTGCCCCGTCGTTTCTCGACCCTGACTTCCTTGCGCAGCCGCCGGATCTCGTGGTCCTTGGAACCGTGCTCCTCCGCGATCCGGACTCTGAGCAGAAGTGCCTCGGGAGAGAACGGCTTGTCGATGTAATCGTAGGCGCCCTTGCGAATCGCCTCGACAGCGAGGTCCTGGCTGCCGTACGCGGTCATCACGATCGTCCGCGCGGTACCGCCGGCTTCCCGGTAGCGGTCCAGGAACTCGAGTCCGTCCACACCCGGCATTCGTACGTCCGTCAGGATCAGATCCGGACCCAGTTCCGCGGCGCTCTTCAGCGCCTCCGCTCCATCCGCTGCGGTCGAGATGTCGTAACCCTCGCTCTCGAGGATCAGTGAAGTCGTCCGCCGGAGGCCGGCATCATCGTCTACCACCAGGATCTTCATTCCGGCAGCTCCTCGACCACGGGTAGAAGTACTCTGAACGTCGCTCCCGACTCATCCTTCACCACGGCTTCCATCGAGCCACCCATTCCCTCGACCAGCCTCGCCGATACCGCCAGGCCCAGACCCGTTCCGCGTCCCGGCGCCTTGGTCGTGAAGAACGGATCGAACACCCTCGGGATGTCGTCCGCCGGAATCCCGGGCCCGCTGTCGCTCACCGATATCTCGACGGCCGCCTCGCCCTCACGCAGCTGCGGAGCCGGTCCGGGGTCCCCTGACTGAGCGAGTCTTCGCAGGTGCGAGTAGTCGATGCCTTCAGGGTCGTCCCGGCGGCGGATACCTGCCCATCGATCGCCGGGCGTCACGA
>JAUVTH010000240.1 GCA_030601615.1 Gemmatimonadota bacterium | reverse complement strand
GTGTCGTCCGCCTCGAGGGCCACGGAAGCGGCAGCGCGGTCGAACTTCATGGTGCAGTTGGTGCCCTTGAAGTCGTAACGCTGCGCGACCTCCTTGTGGGCCTGATTCACGGCGTTGTCCACTTCCTGGAGATCTACGCCGGTGCTCACGTCGAACGAATTCGTCTTTGCCATGATCCTGTATCGAGTCTGAGGTTTCGAGTTGTCTGGCGGCCCCAATGTACTGACGTGGAAGCGGGCCTACCAACGGCGGCCTGTTTGACCGCGAGGGGAGTGATTGATTTTCTTGGGTGAGGATCGACCGCCTTACCCTGACCGAGGAGGCTCCGTGATCATTCGACGTTCCTGCTTTGCCATCGGTGTCGTCCTGGCCGCCGCGGGCTTCACCGCGTGCCAGCCAGCCAACCGCGACGGGCCGGCCGAGGAAAGTGCCATCGTGGCTGAGACGCCACCTGCCGGTGCGTTCGTGGCCGAGTACGCGGCTCGAGACTATGCCTTCGTCGGTCCGGCGGAGCTTCCTTCCGGGTGGGTCACGATTCGCATGGCAAACGAAGGCTTGGAGCACCACTTCGTCTCCCTCACGCTCCTGCCGGAAGGCAAGACGATCGAGCACTATTTTTCGGACGTGGGTGTCCCGTTCGACCAGGCGTGGGAAGCTCTGCGCAGCGGCGCCGTGGACAAGGCGGGCGCCGGCGCGATGCTCGGCGAACTGCTTCCGGAATGGTACGCCTCAGCCGTTTCGATGGGTGGCCCGGGTCTCGTGGCCCCGGGAAGAACAGGCCAGGCGACGATGCGTCTCGTCCCCGGTGACTACGTGATGGAGTGTTACGTGAAAACACCCGAGGGCGAGTTCCACGTGAATCTCGGAATGGCGATTCCGATCACGGTCACGGACGAGGACTCCGGCGCAGCGGAGCCCGAAGCCGACCTCGATATCACGCTCACGAACTACGAGATCGCGATCGAGGGTACGCCCGTGGCGGGCGAACAGACGGTGGCGGTCCATTTCCAGGAGCATCCGGAATTCGGCCTCGGAAACGACGTCCACGTGGTCCGGCTGGAAGACGATACGGACATGGACGAGGTCATCGCGTGGATGGACTGGATGAACATCGAGGGCCTCAGGGCGCCCTCACCAGCCGAGTTCGTTGGCGGCACGCACGAGATGCCGATCGGCTACACGGCGTACTTCACGGTGGACCTGGAGCCGGGTCGATACGCGTGGATCGCCGAGTCGGGTGCCGCCCTGGGGATGGTGGAGGAGTTCACAGTCGAGTGAGCCTCGGCTCGGGTCGCCCCTCTGCGCCTCCGTCAGCGCTGTCGCACCAGCCTCGGATCGATCTCGAGGGTTTCGGGCCTGCCGAAGCGGATCTTTCTGAAGTCCGGGTGTGCCGGGTTGATCAGGAAGTTCGATTCTTCCGGGACCACGACGCTCGGGACCTCCAGTACTGCAGATCGACCCGACTCGACCCACGCATCTCCGAGCATCTGGGTGGCCGGCGACGGGGGTTGGGCCCTCCAGTGCGCCGCCAGGTCTCCAGGATCCAGTTTCTCGACCAGGGAGGGATCGAACCGGGCACTCACGATGACGAAGGCGGGCAGTGGCACGATGGACTCGAGCCGCGTCAACGTCTCCAGCATAGCCAGGGAGCGAGAACTTGCCAGGTACACGACCCTGGTGCCGACGCCGCTCCACCTCCCCCCGTAGCACCGAGCCCCCTCTCCATCGAACGCGGTGGGGGCGTATCGGGACTTACATATGCGCCAGGCCTCGACCACTATGCGGAGATCCCCTGCTCGATCCGGCCGATGAGGTTCTCCACCTCACGCGTTCCGACCTCGGTCGTCGCGAAAACGATCGGCGGAATCCCGCCGAGGCTTACCTGGGAGCGGGTCAGCCACCGCCGGGTCTCATCCAGGTCACCCTCGAACAGGATCACCGCCTGGCCGATCACCCTCGCCAGGCGCAGCAGGCGGTCGGATTCGTCGGGGGCGAGTCTACCGGCCTCGCGCCGGCGGGCTAGTGTGCGAGCGGATATGCCGATCAGCTTCGAGATCTCGGCAGATGAGATGTCCAGGATCCGTCGCACCCGCTCGAGAGACTGGTAGGAAAGCCCTTCTCGGAGGCGTGCGTGCAGCTTGGAGACCTCGAAGGTCCGCAGGCCGAGCAGAGCAGCGTAGGCGTGCTCCGCCCGCGGAGTCTCGCGCACGCGACTAACGAATCGCTCTACTGAGCCCAGTCTGGCCGGTTGACGTCCACGAACTGCTATCATCTTGCACCCCTTCTTGTCATATGGCACAAGTTACTCTGCCATATGCTCTACCGTCAAGAACGCGCGCTGCGGCGGCGGATCTCGTCCAGCCCGGGCGCTGACTATAAGATGTCCAGTCAACAGCGCCTGAACAGACGCCGAACGTAGCCACCGAAAGGAAGCTCACTTGCTCCGAAGCCTACTCGTGCTGACGCTGCTCGCCCTGTCCATCGCCGGCTGCCAGAGATACGTCCCCGCGAATCTGCCGCTCCAGCTGGGCGACGCCGCGGCCTCTGAACAGACCGCATACGAGGACGAGCTCGGCCGCACCATAGGCTCCGCGGATGCCGACGGCCCTGAATACCGGATCACACTGCAGGACGGCATGCAGTTCTTCATGAAGTCCCCCCGAATTCAGGGCGACAGCGTCGTCGGTTACTACCGACCGCGGAAGGACACGGATTGGGCCCGGGCCGCTGTCCTGCTGTACGACGTGCATATCGTCGAACAGCAGGAGGTCGATTGGCTGGCGACGATAAGCCTGCTCACGGTGCCGATTACGCTCGCGCTGCTGCTCACCTACTGACGCCTTCCCGGGCCTCCGGTCGCGACGTTACCCTCCGGAGTCCGACGAACGCACCGCACACCCCGGAGAACGCCCATGAGTCCTCCAGCCGAGACCGCCACTTCCCGCCTCCGCGAGGAGCACCAGCTCATCCTGCAGGTGGCGGACGCTATGCAGGCCCTGCTGGCCGAAGGCGGGGGTCCGGACGGGCTGGATTTCGACACGATCGGCGACTGCGTCACCTTCATCCGGCTGTTCGCGGACGCGTGTCACCACGGCAAGGAAGAGGACCTTCTGTTCCCCGAGCTCGAGGCTGCGGGCCTCCCCCGGAACCAGGGACCGATCGCCGTCATGCTGCACGAGCACCAGCAGGGTCGTGTTCTTACTCGGCGCATGGCGGACTCCCTGGGACCTGCCCGACAGGGAAACGAGGAGGCGCTCGCAACCCTACAGAACGCGGCGCGCGGCTACATCGACCTGATCCGGGGACACATCCTCAAGGAGGACAACATCCTCTTCGAGATGGCCGACCAGGCCGTGCGCGGCTCCGCCTGCGACCGTCTGTGCGGGGGCTATGGCGCGGTGTGCGCGCGCCGATTCGAGGGACACTCGAAGGAAG
>JAUVTH010000089.1 GCA_030601615.1 Gemmatimonadota bacterium | reverse complement strand
ATGAGATATAAACTACTGGGAAGAAGCGGCTTGAGAGTCTCCGAGCTGGCCCTCGGTACGATGACGTTCGGACCCGAGTGGGGTTGGGGCGCGTCGCAAGAGGAAAGCCGCCGCATGTTCGACGCCTACGCCGAAGCCGGCGGCAACTTCATCGATACGGCCAACCGGTACACGGAGGGCACGAGCGAGAAGTACGTGGGCGAGTTCATCTCGTCCGACAGAGACCACTGGGTCATCGCCACCAAGTACACTCTGTGGATGCGCAGGGACGACCCCAACTTCAGCGGCAACCACCGGAAGAACATGGTGCAGGCGCTCGATGCCAGCCTGGAGCGGCTCGGGACGGACTACATCGACCTGTACTGGGTGCACGCGTGGGACTTCACGACTCCGGCTTCGGAGGTGATGCGCGCGCTCGACGACATGGTGCGGGCCGGCAAGGTCCTGCACGTCGGGATCTCGGACACGCCGGCCTGGATCGTGTCGCGTGCCAACACGCTGGCGGATCTTCGCGGGTGGAGTCCCTTCGTCGCGCTGCAGCTCCGGTACAGCCTGATCGATCGGACGGCCGAGCGGGAGCTGCTCCCCATGGCACGGGCCATGGACCTCGCCGTCACACCGTGGAGCGTCCTGGGGGCCGGAACCCTGACCGGGAAGTACAGCCGCGGCGCGTCACCCGAAGAGGGACGGGCGAAGGAAGGTGCCGCCACGGACGAGCGCAATCTCGAGATCGCCGATGTCGTCGTGGACATTGCGGAGGAGATCGCGTGCACGCCGTCGCAGGTGGCGGTGAGCTGGGTCAGGCAGCAGGACGGGGTCATCGTCCCGCTCGTCGGAGCCCGTAACCTCGTGCAGCTCGAGGACAACCTGGGCGCGCTCAACGTCACGCTGGACGAGGAGCACCTGGCCCGACTCGACGAAGTGAGCCGGATCGAGCCCGGGTTTCCGCACGATTTCCTGGCGTCGGAGCCGATCCGGGACATCGTGTACGGCGGCACGTTTGACCAGATCGACAACCACCGGGCGCGGCACTCCGGGGCTTAGATCGCCGGCAGCGCCTCCAGGCTCTCCACGTTGGCGCGCATGACCGAAATGTAGTCGCCCGATTCCGGGCGGTTGCCGCACGGGTCGAACACGAAGCTTCCGACGCCATACTCGCTGGCGAGGAGCTCGCGCGTCTCTGCGAGCGGAGTGGCCTCCCACAGCATCCACTCGGCGGTGTGGTTCTCGAGCCGGGCCGCCAGGTCACGCCATCCCCCCGTCGTCGGCACTTCGTCCGGCTCGAAGTGCACACTCCGCAGGTTCAGGTCGTAGCGTCGCGCCAGGTACTGGTACACGGGATGTGAGGCGAGCAGAGGCTGACCGGCATGGTCAGCGGCCCACGCCCCCAGCCGGGCGTCGATCTCGGTGAGGTCCGTCTCGAGGGCCGCGAAGCCCTCCTGGAGGTCGGCTTCGGCGCCCGGCAGCTGCGCCGCGAGCGCGTCCCGAATCGCACGGGCCTGCTCGATCGCCAGCACCGGGTCTAGCCAAGTCGTGAACGCCAGGTTCTCATGCTCGTGCTCGCCTGCAGGACCGTGCGTGTGGACGACGGCTTCCTCGGAAACGATGTACATGTCCTCGAACCCGGCGGACGTGTTCACGAGCTTCGAGTCCGGAAGCGACGTCTTCGCTACCCAACCCTCGTATCCTGCGCCGTTGAGGAGGACGACGTCCGCCTCCTGGTATGCGGCGACATCCTCGGGAGAAGGCGACCAGTAGGCCGGATCTATCCCGGCAGGGGCGGGAAACTCGACCCGCACCCGCTCGCCTCCGATCCGCTTCGCAAAGTACGCCAGCGGGTAATTCGTCGTGAACACGACCACCGCGTCGCTTTCGACCTGTGCCTCGGCGCCCCCGTCGGCCTCCGTCTCTGGGGCCGGGCCACCGCACGCGGCAATGGCGCAGGCCAGAGTCACCACGGCGGACTTCATTCTCGAGCTCATGGGCCTTCTCCTCATTCGGATCACCGGATCACCGGATCAGGGCCCGGATGATCACGTCTCCGTATCGTTGCGTCAGGAACGTCAGACAAAGCGCCAGCAGTACGCCCGCGGCCAGCACGACGACGATCTCCGAGGTCATGACCGTCGCCACGGCGGTGCGCGAGCCCCCGATCTTGAACAGGGTCTCGCGTTCGCGGCTCCGCAGGCGCAGCGAGAGCGCGAACACCAGGAACGTGGTCGCGAGCGTCGCCAATCCGACCGTGACCGCCCCGGCGATCACGAACTTCTCCACGGTCAGAATCGTGTCCAGCAGCTCGTCCATCACCTCGGTTGGATTGACGATCTGGCTCAGCCCGGCGCTCTGGTAGCGCCCCTGCAGGAGGGCCGACGAACGCTGGTCCGGCGGCACCGCGATCACCGCGGTCAGCGGGAAGTCCGACAGTTCGCCGTGAAAGTGGAAGCTGTCGATGTTGTCGGGCGTGATCTCGTTGAACTGCATCACGGACGCATTGCCGACGACCACGTTCCCTTCGCGGCGCAGCACGCCCGCCGCAGCCTCGGGGCGGGACAGGTCCTGATGACCGTGCCCGAGTCCCTCGATCACCCAGGCCGTCTTCACGTCCACGAACACCGCGTCGTCGTCGGCGCTGTCGGAGAACTCGAGCACCCCGACCACGGGCATGCGAAGCGGATACACGCCGGCGATGTCGAACACGCTCTCGGGCGACGAGATCACGTAGTCACCCGGACCCACGCCAAGCCGCTTGGCGGCACGTGACCCCAGTACGGCTTCGCCGAGGATCGCGAGCTGCCGTCCCTCGACGATCCGCAGGCCCCGGAACTCGAAGTACTCCAGCGTCGTGCCTACGATCGGTCGATCCCGGACCCGGAACCGCACATACATCGGGATGGCGTGCGCGAGACCCGTCTCCGTCACTTCGGCGGCCGCGGCGTGCGTGGTCCGCGCGGGCACGTCCGAGCTGAAGTACAGCGTGTTGAGGGTGAGCTCGGTCGGGCTGCCCTTCGCCCCGATCACGAGAGGCGTCGCCTCCGCTCGGGCCGTGAGCTGCTGGGAACTCTGGTTCACGATCACCCTGAGGCCTACGGGCAGGAAGACGATCAGTGTGATCGCCGCCACCAGAATCGCCGTCTTCACGCGGTGGAACGCCAGGTAGCGCAGGGCCAGGTAGAGCGTGTCCCTCATGACGCACCGCCTGCGGCCCCGGACCCGGCCTCGCCGAACGCGTGGAAGTCGCGGAAGTCCATGACGCGGCCGAACCGTGTCAGGATCTCGTGGTCGTGCGTCACGCTCACGAGCGTCGTACCGCTGTCCTCGACGTAGTCGAACAGGATGTCCAACACCCGTTCGCGGTTTACCGGATCGAGGTTGCCGGTCGGCTCGTCCGTGAGAAGGAGCGGCGGATCCGTCAGCACGGCGCGACATACGGCCACGCGCTGTCTCTCGCCCTGCGACAGGCGCCTCGGGTGACGATCCAGCTTGTCGGAGATACCGACCCGTTCGGCCAGGCTCCTAGCGCGTTCCCGGACTGAGGAATCGAGAGTGAGGGCCGAGTGGATCCGGTAAGGCAGGAGAATGTTGTCCAGGACCGTCAGGTACTCGAGCAGCTCGAATTCCTGGAACACCAGCCCGACGGTCGTGATCCGAAAGCGTCTGCGTTCCTCGTCCGACAATCCCGACACTTCCACGCCCCGAGTCTCGACGCGTCCCTTCTCGGGCCGGATGATCCCCGCAATCAGATTGAGAAGCGTGGTCTTGCCCGACCCCGATGGACCGATGAAAGCCGTGGTCGTGCCGGATTCGACGGCGAGCTCGGGGATCCGGAGCTGGAAGTCACCCTCGCCGTACCGGAAACGGAGGTCTTCAATCCGGATCATCGGTCACATCCCGCCCGCGGGAGCGCCGACGCTCTCGGCAGATGAACGCACGGCCGGACTAGAGACCCACCGAGAGTGCAAGACCGTATACATACGTCACGTTCGAACTGGTGATGTCCGCATTGAATTCTGGAGATAGGGCCATCCTGGATCCGATATGGAACCCGTAAGCGAAAGTCAGGCGGAGCAGCGCCTCGTTTTCCTCGACGGTATGCGTCTCGCCGTGTTCGGACTCCTCCTTCCTGGCTCGCTCCACGCCGAACCCAACCGCAAGCTCAACCCTCTCGACAGGCTCGAAGGCCACACCCGGAAGGATGACGAAGTCCCGTTCGAGTTGGCTGCTCGCGTATTCGAACTTCACCCCCACGGCCCACTTGTGGGAAAGCACGTACGCGTACGACAGCCCAATTGCGCCACCTGTGTCGTTCTGTTCGGTATGCGTCGCTGCGCCCGCGAACAGAGTGACTGCGTGGCGATACCGCGGCCCCTCGGAGTGCTCCGTGTGCTCACCTTCCGCGGCGTGCTCCGCATCCTGGGCCAGAGCGACCGGCGCGGCCAGAAGCGCCGCGCCGACCAGCAACACAAGGAAAGCCACCGGGCAGCGATGCGAGGGCCCTCCACCGGCTTTCTTCATCGACATGTCGCTGTATGCCAGGGGGTTCAGGGTTACATTGCAGGAGCCGAGGCCGACTGCATCTCCTTCTTCACGCGCCGAAGCTTGAATCCCACCATCAGCTGCAGGATACCCAGGGCGAAGGCATAGATCGCGATCAGCCACACAAGAGCGAGGGCACCCGCGCCCGGGTGCACGAGAATGAACAGGCCAAACAGGACCGAGAACACCCCGCTGAGCGCGAGGGCCCATTCCCCTTCGACTTCCTTGCGGATCTGGATCGCCGCCACGATCTCCGTCACTCCCTTGACCAGTGCCCAGATCCCGATGACGAACAGCAGAGCCAGTGCCGTAGCTCCAGGCCTCGCGATCGCGACCACGCCGGCAGCGACGCTGATCAGCCCGAGGAGCATGTACCCGGACCACTTCTTCTCGCCGATGCCCATGACCAGCGCCGCGACGCCGTCGATCAGCGCGTATACGCCGAAGAAGATGATCAGCACGAGCACGGTGAGCCCTGGATACGACAGGGCTCCAACGCCGAACAGCAGCGCAAGCGCCCCGCGCAATGCGAAAACCCACCAACTGTCAGACAGTGCCTTGAGCATGAGCCTCTCCTGTTCTGTGACTCGTGAGCAACGCCGCCCCTCCACTTCCTCCGGCGAGAAATGTCAATGTAGCACGATCTGGGGTTTGTACCGATGCCCCGCTGCAACGAGCACGTGACAGGAATAGTTTACTCGAACGCGATTCACCCATCCACGGAGACATGGGATTACCGCGAATCCAGAGGGAGGAAGATCCATGAAGCGCATCTTCACGTTCACAACGGCCATCGCGTTCGTGGCGCTGTGGGCCATGCCGGCGCAGGCGCAGGAGCAGAAGGTGCGCTTCGGGCTGCAGGGCGGCGTGACCGTCTCGAGCCTGTCCGGCAACGACGTCGACTCGGACGCTCGGACCGGCTTCTTCGGTGGTCTTTACTTCAACTACCTGTTCTCCCCCAACTGGACCATTGGGATCGAGGGTAACTGGCTGTCCGGCATCGGCGCGAAGAACGTCACGGATTCCGATTCGACCGGTATTCCCGTCGACATTCCCGTCGACCTGAAGATGTCCTATTTCGAGTTCCCCGTGACGATCAATTTCGTGTTCCCGCTGGGAGAGAGCGAGCAGGCGTGGCTCAGACTGCAGTCGGGCATCACCCCGATGCTGAACCTGACATGCAAGGTCTCGCTGGCCGGCTCATCGAACGAAGCGGACTGCGACGCCGCGGAGAGCGTCTTGTGGGCCGTCCCGTTCGGGGCGGCTCTCGGCTTCAAGCTGAGCGACGCCGCGGTAGCGTGGCTCGGTGCCCGCTATCAACTCGGCCTCTCGAACGCGTTCAAAGATTTCGACGCCAAGCACCAGACGTGGGAGTGCCTCGCAGGAGTGGGCTTTCCGATCGGCTGATCGCCGAAGTCCGGCGGCCTGCGGCGTCGCCGGCGCTGGCCCGGGGCCCGCCACAACAGTCAGAAGGATCGGACCTCGGCCTGCACCGCCACCGGACCCGCAGTCTCGAACTCGAGGACGAGGCTGACGGTCTCGCCCTCCGTCAAGCTCCGTGTGACCCCCATCAGCATCAGGCGGTAGCTCCCCGGCTCCAGGACAACGGTATCTCCGATGGCCAGGTCGAGGCCCTCCACCCTGCCCATGAGCGCCATGCCGGCTTCGTCGATCGTCGTCCGGTGAAGCTCGGT
>JAUVTH010000264.1 GCA_030601615.1 Gemmatimonadota bacterium | reverse complement strand
GGCTTCGACCACCCGCAGTGGGAGATGTACTCCTCGTCGAAGCACGGCGTCCGCTACCTGCTCAAGCAGTACGGCATCCTGCCCGAGAGCGCGGCTGCCCCGACGTGCCAGACCTGCCATGTGCCGGGCGGCGAGCATGAGGTCCGGACCGCGTGGGGCTTTCTGGCCGTCCGCCTGCCATTGCCCGAGGATGAACAGTGGGCTGCCGATCAGGTCACGATTCTCCAGGCCCTGGGCATACTGGATCCGGAAGGCAACGCGACGGCCAGGCTCGATGTGGTCAAGGCGGCTGACGTAGCACGGCTCACCCAGGAGGACTGGGACGCCGAGCGGAACGAGATGATCTCGATCTGCGGCGAGTGCCACTCCGAGAATTTCGCCCGCGGAGAGCTGGAGAAAGGCGACCAGATGATCCGGCAGGCCGATCATCTGCTGGCCGAGGCCATTCGCATTATCGTCGGGTTGTACGAGGACGGGATCCTGGAGACGCCCGAGAGCTACGCGTACGCGTTCCCCGACCTTCTGACCTTCCACGATGCCCCGACCGTGATCGAGCAGCGCCTGTTCGAGATGCACCTCAAGCACCGCATGCGGGCCTTCCAGGGTGTGTTTCACCAGAACCCCGACTATGCCCTGTGGTACGGGTGGAGCGAGATGGTGCGCGACCTTAGCGAAATCGAGGAGAAGGCTGCCGACATGAGGAGAGTGAGCGCCGCCGGCGATCGCTGATCCGCTGACGTCGCATCGTTAGCGGCAGGGCCCCGCCACCCGGCGGGGCCCTTTTCTTCAGGCGTACATGAGATCTGCCTGCCCCGTCCAGGGCCTCTCTGACCTTGACAGTTTCCGGGGTCTTGTCGAGGCTAGGGGGAGCCTATTCCACGGGCTCTACACCGGCCGGGACACCTGGGGCTGCGGGTTCCGGGCGATTCTCTCGATAGAAGATGACGAGAAAATCTAACGCGCCGAGCGTGACGCGTGTTTATCCGGTTTCATGAGCGCCCCGATAACTCTTGGAAAGGAAGACTGCTATGAAGAAGTGGATACTTGGTCTGGCCGTAGCCGGCTATCTGTTCGCTCCCCAGTTCGTGGTGGCGCAGGATGGCGACGATGATGGCCCGCCCCCGACGGTCATGGTCACCATGTCCTCGTTCAAGGTTCCCCTGGGAGAGGACCGCGGGAAGGTCTTACAGTGGATTGAGCGCTGGGTCGCGCCGCAGGAGCGGAACAACCCGAACGTAGCCGCTTTTTATGTGCTTCAGCACTACTGGGGCTCGGATTCGCGCGATGTCGTCATGGTGAGAGTATATGAGGACTGGGCATCGATCGAGGCCCCATGCGGCGAGCCGTGCAGCACGTGGGCGGAGGCGAATTGGCCGGAAGAGGGCACGCCCGAGCGCGAGGAGATGATCGACCTCAGGCGGACCTTCTTCAAGTACAACGGAAGGCACAGCGACGAGATCTATTCCTCGCGTCTGGATCTCGCCAAGGACTGACCCTCACGGCATGAGGCGACCGGCGCCTGCAGGGCCGCCGGTCGCCTCATGCTCCCTGCCCCTTGAAGCCTCCGAGCTGCAGCCGCACTATTCACCCGTCGCGACCATTCGCCAGAAGTATGATTCGGCAAGCGGCACGTTCCCTCACCCGATTCGATCCGGGATCTCCAGGGAGGCATCATGTATTGGCCCGTCGCTCCGCTGCTGTGCGCGTTCCCGCTCCTTCTCCTGCGTGCCGCACCGGCCGCAGCACAGGACTTCACGCCCCTTCTCGATGCTGATCGCAGGGATCTGCTGCACGAGGCCCTGAGCGGAGAAGTTGCGAAGGACCACGTCATCCAGATCACACGGCACCACCGCATCCAGGGATCGCGCGGGTACCGGGACGCGGCTGAATATGTGCTGGCGCAGCTCCGGGCATACGGGTTCTCCGAGGACGAGGCTTGGATCGAGTCGTTCCCCGCGGACGGGCGGATTGTGTACCAGACATGGCAATCGCCGTCGGGTTGGGACATCGACCGGGCGGAGCTCCGGGTGCTGGAGCCGGTCGAGGAGCGGCTGGTGGGCTACCCGGAGATCGCCATGAGCCTTATCACCTACTCCAACCCGGGTGACGTCACGGCTGAGCTCGTGTGGGTGGGTGCAGGGACGAGCGATGCTGACTACGAGGGCAGGGACGTCGCCGGGAAGTTCGTGCTGGCCACCGGGTACGGCGGCGAAGTTCACCGTTACGCAGTCCTGAAACACGGGGCGGCGGCGGTCGTGTGCTACCTGGACGACGACCGGGCCAAGGAGCACCCGGACATCGTCCAGTACACGGGCATGTGGCCGCGCTCCGAGGAGCTCGCCGACGTCACGTTCGGTTTCAACCTCTCGAACCGGCAAGGCGAGAGGCTCAGGTCCATGCTCGAATCGGGCCAGCGGGTCGTGCTGAACGGTCTGGTGGAGGGCATCGGGCTGGAGTCCTTCTTCATGGATGTGGTCGTAGCCCGGATCCAGGGATCGGAGAGGCCGGACGACGAGCTGGTATTCAGCGCCCACCTGGATCACCCGAAGGAGTCGGCCAACGACAACGCGAGCGGCTCGGCCGCCATCCTCGATATCGCGCGCGCCCTGCGAGAGTTGATCGACTCGGGCCGCCTGGAACGGCCCGAGCGCTCGCTGCGCTTCCTGTGGGTGCCTGAGTGGTACGGGACTCAGGCCTACCTCGACGCCCACCCGGAGATGGCCGGCCCGGCC
The DNA here is from genome assembly GCA_030601615.1 of Gemmatimonadota bacterium. Classification (GTDB taxonomy): domain Bacteria; phylum Gemmatimonadota; class Gemmatimonadetes; order Palauibacterales; family Palauibacteraceae; genus Benthicola. The sequence goes on along the minus strand of JAUVTH010000264.1, from coordinate 364 downwards.
CTCGGTGGTTCGTGGCTGGCGAACATTAACATGGACATGGTCGGCGAGAACCTCGAGCTGCTGCACTCGAGGATGATCCTCACTCGGACGCCCTCATCTCTGCCCTCCACCGTCAACGACGTGGTAGCCAACATGGCGCACATGGTGGATGGGATGAGCGTCCGAACGCCGCGCGGGAGCCAGTCCGCGTTCAACTGGCGGGTCACGCCCTACAGTGGCGGCAGCGATCACATGCAGTTCATCGACCGGAAGATCCCGGGAGTGATGATCGGACACGCTCCGGACTATACGCACCACACTTCCGACGATACGCCGGACATGGTAGACCCGGTAGAGTTGGAGAGAGCAGAGATCGTGGCGACGG
>JAUVTH010000272.1 GCA_030601615.1 Gemmatimonadota bacterium | reverse complement strand
GACCTTCCGGAGGGCGTCGAGCTCGTGTATGTCAGGGTGAATCGGGATGAGCTGCTGACCACCATGAACATGCGGTTCGCGTTCGACCACGTGGACAAGCTGAAGGAGATCCGGCTCGACGATGACGACGAGGGGGATGACGAAGGCGCCCCGATCGACTCCGAGCCCTTCCGGGAGCTGGATATCATCGAGGAAGGCGACGAGATCATCATCCGGATCCGGAGCGAGCCCATCAATCCCATGGAGGAGATGGACGAGATGCCCTGGGTGTCGGACGAGATGATGGATAAGCTGCTGGAGGGGTTCGCCATTACCTTCACCGTGACGTCCCCGTTCGAGGTTGTGGAGCACAACGCGACCCGGAAGGAGGGGAACAAACTCGTGTGGGAGTTCAACCTCGAGACCCTCGAGTCGGGCGAAGCGACCGGGATCTACGCGCGTCTGAAGCGCTGACGCCCCGTTCACCCGTTACGACCATGAGCCGGGCGCGCTCTCGCAGCATCCCGGCGCGCGAGCCACGGAGCAATGCCATGACGGATACGAAACCTCACGGCGAGGGAGGCCGCTCGGCGCTAGCCCGCGAGGCGAGTGAGCTCCTTCAGGATAGCAGGCACGGAGTCCTGTGCACCTTACTCCCGGAAGGTGGAGAGCCGTTCGGATCGGTGGTAGATGTGCTGCCTCTTCCGGACGGCGACGCCGTGGTCCTTCTGAGCCGACTGGCCGAACACCGATCAAACCTGGATGCGGATCCCCGGGCCTCGCTGCTCCTCGGCCCCGCCATCGGCGCCGAGGATGTGCTCACCCAACCGCGGGTTACGCTCGTCGGGCGCGCGAACCGAGTGGAGGACCGAGCCGAGCATCGGGATGCCTACCTCGAAGCGCATCCTGGCGCGTCTGCTTTCATCGATTTCGATGACTTCGAGTTCTACCGCCTGCGAGCCGAGCGGATGCGCTACATCGCCGGATTCGGCCGCATGGGGTGGATCCCGAGAGACTTGCTCACCGCAACGGATCCAGAGTAGCCACATTCTGCCATTCCGACGGAGGCCGCGTGTTTGATTTCGCCCTGCTGATTCCGCTCCTCGCAATCTTTTTCATCTTCGGTGTTCCGATCATGGCGGTGGCCACTCACTTCGTTCTCCGGCCCATAGTCCGAGACGTGATCGGCGCGATCCATGGAAAGGCCGAGGCCGAGGCCGAGGACCTGCTGAACCGGATCGGCCGCCTTGAGCAGGCGGTACTCGACCACGGGCAGCAAGTCGATCGCCTGGTCGAGGCGGAGGTGTTCAGGAGGCAGCTGGAAGCGGGCCGGCGGGCCGATCCGCCGGATCTGGAGGGATAACGCCCGAGCTTCCACCTACCTTCTGAGCTTCGCGAGCCCGTGAGCCGGTCGGTGAGGGAACCTCGGAACGCCCCTGCCACGGTCGTGTAGAGCTATCTGCCAGCCAAAGGTGTCCGGACGGCGGGCACAGCAGGGGCGGCAGGAGGTGAAACATGCGTACGTTATGGACGGAGCGTCGGATCGGCGTCAGCCTGGCCGGTCTTCTCACCCTCCTGCTCACTCCCGCCGTCTGTAGATCCCAGGAAGCTCCCCCAGCCAGCTCAGAATCCAGCTACGGCTACGTCAGCACGTCGGAGGGGGGCGTGACGCTCATCGAGGCCGACACCGGGGAATCCGTGTCCGTCGAGGGCACTGAGGCGGTGCTCGCCGGGGACGAGCTTCGGCTTTCCGGGGGAGCGCGAGCCGAGATCCAGCTTGCCGATCACAACCTGTTGCGATTCGACGATCGGGCGGAGATCGTGTTCCTGACGCTGGCGGGTTCACCGGACCGCAGCGATGCAGTTACGGCTCTCCGCCTGAGACGTGGCGCGCTGCAGGTCGTGGTGGCCGACGACTATGTGGGCGAAACACCTCCGGCGATCGAGACCTCCAACGCGTACGTCGAGCTCCGGGGGCCCGGTACCTACCTGATCGAGGCGCAGGATCCCGAGCGGACGCTGGTCGTCGCGCGCCGGGGAAGCGCGCAGGTCAGGGCGGGCACAGCGGTCACGACCCTCCGGTCCGGCGAGGAGGCCCTCGTCGAAGGATTCGACGGACCTCGCGTGCGTCTGGCGGCTGCCCGCGGACTGCTCCCGGTCGAGCGCTGGGGAGAGGCACTCACGGCGAGCTACGCCGGGACCACCGAGATCTACGTGGACGAGTCGATCCGTTACGCGGCGGCACCACTGCAGTCGCATGGAAACTGGATGTACGTCCGCGGCTCTCGTGCCTGGCGACCGCATGTGAATCACGGTTGGCGTCCCTATTCACGGGGTCGATGGCGCCACACTCCCACCGGCTTGCTCTGGGTTTCCTACGAGCCCTGGGGCTGGGTGCCCCACCACTACGGGAATTGGGATCTCGTGCCTGGATACGGCTGGGTGTGGTTCCCGGGGCGACGCTTCGCCTCGGCTTGGGTGTTCTGGTACTGGGGCCCGAAGTACGTGGGCTGGGTACCGTGGGGCTACTACTCCCACCATTATCGGAGCCGGTACAACCTGTCGTTCGCGGTTTACGGCAGAGCGGGCGGCCTGGCCGTCAACTTCGGTGACTGGTGTTTCACGCCCCTGAACAGGTTTGGCCGCCATCACCAGCACCGGTACCTCAAGTCCGGGCGAGACATGGGCCGCGAGGGTGAGCGTATCGCAAGCGGGATCATCACGACGGATACGCGCAAGCTGACCCCCGGGCACTGGACCACGCCGGATCGGATCAACCGCCTCCTCACGTACGATGAAGGAGGGAAGCGGTTCGAGCTCGAGGACGTGGGTCCGTTCATCTACCGGGAGAGGGACACCAGGATTCCGGAGGGTTGGAAGCCGCCGCCCGCGGACGAGAAGGGCAACCTCACACGACCGTCGATCGATCCGGTGCGTACGACGCGCCTGGTGGAGTTGACGCCGAAGCGCACTCCGACGACT
>JAUVTH010000025.1 GCA_030601615.1 Gemmatimonadota bacterium | reverse complement strand
TTCCCGCCAGCGCCGCCCGAGCTGATCGGCGAACAGCTCGAGATCCTCTCCCTCGGCGATCTCGTAACGAGCCTCGAGAAATCCGATCCGGGCCTCGACCTCGCCCAGCTGCGTCAGGAGCTCGGCCATCGGATCCGTCTGCTCTCCGTCCTGCGCCACGGCCGGGCGAGCGGTCTGGAGACAGCAGGCGATCACGATAAGGATTGCAGCGGGTATTCGCCTCGAACGCATCATATGGTGCCACTCCTCGTAGGGCTCGTTCAACGGTTTCCAATCGGCTGACGAAGAGTCTGACCCACCGCTGCGTTTTGCACAACCGGGGGGTGACCCGGCCGCATCGCCTCAGGTATCTTGAAAGTCGCACACGCAGCACGAATCGAACGAGTTGCGGACGATTGATCACGGGGGGGCAGTAATGTGGTGCGTGATTCCAGCGGCAGGTCGAGCCACCCGCATGCAGGTGCTGACCAGTGGACGACCCAAAGCGCTGCTGGAAGTAGGCGGAAGGCTCCTGATCGAGCACCTGCTGGACCGTCTCGGAACTCCGTTCACCGATGTGTGCATCGTGGCCGCGCCGGACGGTGTCGAATTCCTTCTTCGCCTGGGGGATCGTCGCGGCGAGCTGAGCCTTCACTATGTGGTGCAGCCCGAGCCCGGGGGTGTGGCGGACGCGGTGGGTCGGGCATCGGGCCTCATCCAGGGTCCCTTCCTGGTGCTCATGGGCGACTGCTACTACGACAACGACCTGTCGGACTTTGAAGGGCGATGGAGGGAGGGGGAGGAACATGGCGCCGTGCTCGTGGAGCCAGCGACGCATTCGGGCGGGCAGCCTATGGGCCTCGTCCGGGTGCTCGATCGCCGGGTTACCGAGATCTTCAAGGCTCCTTGGGCGGGCGAGACGGAATGGCGGGTGTGCGGCGCCTATCTATTTCCCGAGTCGTTTTTTCCGGCTCTAGCCGCGACGCCCGCGGCTGCATCCGGCGAGTACGAGCTGGAGGATGTCGTGACCCGTCTCATGGATTCCGGGATCACGTTCGGCGCCATTCCGTATCACGGCTGGCGCCGCAACATCAATACGCCGGATGATCTGGCTGCGGTGGAGGAGCGTGTCACCGGGGGATTCTAGCTCTTCTTCGACCGCCGGACCCGCTCACGCAGCTTCTCGAGATCCGGTCCCGTTCCACACCCCGGGCGGTGCGGGTGGACCGGTTCCGGTGAGCGCGGCGGTTCCGGTGAGCACGGTGGCTTCGGGAACCGGTATGGCTTCTTCCGGTCCCTGGGCGCCCGCCCGCGATTGCTCTTCGCCATAGGTCAACCTCCTCCGGGTTGATTTCCAGAGTCGCTCATATCACTCAATACGCCAGGACACGGCCCAAAGGTTCGCGGCCCCGGGGCCACGTGTCTTAGATTCGGTGCGGAACACCGCGGGCGTTCCCTCGTTGTAGGAGTTGTAGCCAGGTTTGCTGACCCCCGGAACGGAGGAGCGATCCTTGAACGGCGGACACAAACCCAGTGTGCTCGATCGGGCGCTGAGGCTGTTCGCCGAAGTCAGGTCAGGGGAGGGCGCCAACGTCCTGATCCTGGCGGTCAACGTCTTCCTGCTACTCACCGCGTACTCCATGCTCAAGCCCCTGCGGGATGGGCTCATCCTGGGTGAGCAGGGTCCCGAGTTCACGTCCTACATGGCCGCGGCGATGGCCTTCATCCTGATCCCCGTGATCATCGGCTACGGGAAGCTTGCCGATCGGTTCCCGCGCCGGCGCCTCATCAACGTGGTCACCGTGTTCTTCGCCGCCTGCTGTCTCGTGTTCTATCTCGCCGGTCACGGAGGGCTCAGGATCGGGATCGCCTTCTATATCTGGATCGGGATCTTCAGCGCCATGATCCTGGCCCAGTTCTGGGGCTTCGCCAACGACCTGTATACGAACGAGGAGGGTGAACGCCTGTTTCCGATCATTCAGGTCGGAGGTGCGGCAGGCGCGATCGTGGGCGCGACGACCGTCAAGGAAATGATCGTGCCATTCGGTCTCTACACCCCGATGTTGTTTGCCGGTGCGCTGCTCGTCCTCAGCCTCCTGCTGACCAACTGGGTAGACCGCCGGGAGCGGCTCCGGACCGAGGCGTCGGTCGATCCGAAACTGAGCACCGCCACGTCGCCTGCCGCGACCGGTGAATTCCGGATGGACACCGGCGAATTCAAGAACCTGCGTGAGGCGCTGAAGGAGGCTCTCGATAGGCAGGCACGGGGCGAGGTCCCGATCGAGGAACCGATAGGAGAACGGATAGAAGAGGAGCCCGAGATCGAGTCCGGACGTGGCGCGTTCGCCCTCGTCTTTCGCACGCGGTATCTGCTGTACATCGCGATCCTCGTCCTCTTGCTCAACTGGGTGAACACGAACGGCGAGAACCTGCTCCGCTTCCTCATCAGCGACACTGCGCAGAGGGTCGTGGAAGGCGGAGCCGGTGGTGTCACGGTGGGCCAGTACATAGGGACGTTCTATGCCGGTTTCCACAAATGGGTCAACATCGTGGCGCTGGTCCTTCAGCTGTTCGTGGTCTCCCGGGTCATCAAGTACGTCGGTGTCCACGTCGGGATCATGATCCTGCCCCTCATCGCGCTCGGCTCCTACGCGTTCATCGCGGTCTACCCGGTCCTGAAATACGTCCGGTGGGCCAAGACGACCGAGAACGCGACCGACTACTCGCTGCAGAACACGGTGCAGAATGCGCTGTTCCTGCCCACGACGCGTGAGCAGAAGTACAAGGCGAAGCAGGTGACGGACTCGTTCTCGAAGCGTCTCGGCGACACCCTGGCGGCCCTTACCGTGTTCTTGACCGTCAATGTTCTGGGCACGGGCATTCGAACCTTCGCTCTCCTCAACATCGTGCTCGTGCTGATCTGGCTGGCCGTCGCATACCGCATCGGGCGGGAGTACAAGGAACTCGTCCGGACGGGCCGCCCCCCGGTATGACTTCGGACGAGGGCGCCCTCGCCAGGCTGAGGGGCGAAGAGCCCATGATCGCGGTGGAGCTGCGCCCTCCTCGCGCTCGCATCTCTCGCTCCATGAGCATGGACGTGTGGATCGACATGCATCACGCGATGGGCCGGCTGTCGCGCCGGGACACCGTGGTCTTCCTGACGGACAGTGCCACGGGCCAGGCGGAAGAGGAGAACCTCCGGCATCTGTCGGCCAACCTTCCGGCGGACGTGGATCGCAGCCGGGTAGTCCCGTTTCTCACCTGCAAGCACACCCTCGACTACTGCCGACTCTTCGCGCGTCGGGCCCTCGACATGGGTTTCGGGACGATCACCGTACTGGGCGGCGATCGCACCGGAGGACCTGCCCGATGCGTTCCGCACGCCGCCGAACTGAGGCGGCAACTCGCTCGAGATCTCCCCGGGTTGGAGTTGGGAGGCTGGATCAATCCCCATGCGGACACCGCGATGCAGGTCGACCTTCTGGAGAACCCGGATTTCGCGGCTGACTTCTTCCTCACCCAGATTGTCTCGCATCACGATCTGGCCGGCGTAGAGACCCTCGTTCGCGAGATGAGGCTGCGAGGTATTCAGACGCCGGGCGCGTTCGGTGTCTTCCTGTATCGAAGTGCGCGTCCCCGCACATTGTCCCATCTGGCCCGCTTCTTCCCCGTGCCAGCCGAGAAACTCACGCGGGAGTTTGAGCGAGGGCTCTCTCCGGTCGAGATATGCGCTCGATCCATTCGGGCACTTCGGGCGATCGGGATCGACAAGGTGTACGTCAGCAACCTCAGGCTCGAGCGCGTAGACCGGTTGTACGTCGAGCTCGTGGAGGCGGTCAACTCTGGATCCGGCTAGATGGCGTCTTCTTTCCGACCAGGCGGATCAGGTTGGATGGCCTCGATCACCCTGAGTACCGACTCACGACCGTTTCGCGGGAAATTGACCTGAAACCCATCCACGCGGTCGCGGATCGCCTCGCATACCTCGAGTGCAATCGAAATGCCCTCCTCCCGTGCCCCATCCGGGCCCCGTTGCTGCGCGTGCCGCATCCTCTCAACGATTTCCTCCGGCACCCGGATACCGGGGACTTCGTTGGCCAGATATTCCGCGCTCCGTAGTGATACGAGAGGCCAGACGCCGGCGAGTGTCGGTATGTGCAGATCTTCGAGCGCGTCCAGGACTTCCAGAAACTGGCCGGCATCGAATACGGGCTGAGTAACGGCAAAGTCGGCCCCCGCGTCGACTTTCCAGTGGAAACGCCGCAGCTCGCTGTCCAGATCGCGGGCTCCGTGACTCAGAGCCACGCCAATCACGAACCGGGTTGGACGCCCGATCGACTCTCCTCCGGGATCCAGTCCCTGGTTGAGGTGGTGTACGAGATTCGTGAGACCGATGCTGTCGATGTCGAACACGGCCGTCGAGTCCGGATATGCCCCGGTGACGGGAGGATCGCCGGTAACGACGAGGATATTCCGCAGTCCAGCCGCTGCCGCACCCAGGAGATCGCTCTGCATTCCGAGCATGTTGCGGTCCCGGCACGTATAGTGGAACACGGTCTCGACTCCGGCGTCCTTTTCGATCAACAGCGCGGCCGGGATGACCCCCATGCGGCTCTTCGCGAGCGGCGTGTCCAGTACGTGGATGGCGTCCGCCCCGGCGTCTCGCAGCCGATGTGACTCGGCCAGCATCTCGACCGGATCCCAACCGCGAGGTGGTATGATCTCAGCGGTCACGAGAAAGCGACCGCTCGCCAACGCGGCTCCGAAGGTCGAGCGTTCGGCCAGAGGCTGGGGCTCTTCTCCGGTGGCCCGCGTCATGTGCTCCGACACCTGGACGGTGACCGCGGAGCTCGGACGCGTGACGTCCATCGCTTGCCGCACCATGCGGATGTGATCCGGGGTCGTTCCGCAACATCCTCCCACGAGTCTGGCGCCTGCCTCGACCATCCGCTGCGCGTAGCGGCCCATGTAGTCGGGGCTGGACAGGTACATCGCGCGCCCGGCTACCATTCGGGGCAGCCCGGCGTTGGGAAGCGCTGCAACGGGAAGGCTCGTCGAGTGGGCCAGGCGTTCGACCGCCTCCAACATGGCGGCGGGCCCGACGGCGCAGTTCAGTCCGACGGCATCGGGTTTCGCGCGATCCATGTGTTCCGCGAACGTTTCCACGGTCGTGCCATATGAAGTGCTGCCGTCGGATCCGACGCTCATTTGCGCGATCGTCGGGAGCGCTGAAACGGCCCGCACAGCACGGAAGGCCGCCTCGAGCTCATCCAGATCGGAGAAGGTCTCGAGTACGAATCCGTCCACCCCGCCCTCCACCAGCCCCGTGACCTGACGCACGAAGTAGTGCTCTGCCTCCTCGCGCGAAGTGGGCCCCCAGGGCTCGATCCGGATGCCGAGCGGTCCAATCGCACCGAGGACCCAGGCTCTGTCTCCGGCGACGTCACGAGCCAATTGGGCTGCGGCCCGATTGAGCTCCTCCGTCTGATCTTCGAGGCCATGCGCCGAGAGTTTCACGGGATTGCCGCAGTACGAATTCGTCTCCAGCAGGTCCGCGCCGGCTCGTGCGTACGCCTCATGGATTCCACGCACGAGTTCCGGCCGCGTGACGTTGAGCTCTTCGTAGCACTCGTTGAGAAACACGCCGCGGGAGTAGAGAAGAGTCCCCATGGCTCCGTCGAGCACCAGGAGCCGGTCGTCCGCGAGCGCCTCCCGAAGCGTGTCTCCCCGGTTCTCCGTGCCTGGTCGTTGCTCCGTCATGTCGGCGTGCCTCTCTGGCAGGGTTGTTCAGCGACCTGCTAATAGGCGAGGTTGGGCGCCAGCCACCGCTCCGCTTCTTCGACGCTCATCCCGACGCGGGCAGCGTAATCGGCTGCCTGGTCGCGGTCGATACGTCCAACTCCGAAGTACATGGCCGCCGGATGGGAGAAGTACCAGCCGGCGACCGCCGAGGCGGGCCGAATCGCACAGTTCTCGGTGAGCTGCGTACCCACGTTCTCTTCAGCTGCCAGGAGGCGAAACAGCACTCGCTTCGTGGAGTGGTCAGGGCAGGCCGGATAGCCGGGGGCGGGACGAATGCCCCGGTATTCCTCACTGAGCAGGCCCTGGTCGTCCAGGTTCTCGACCTCTGCGTAGCCCCACAAGTTCTTGCGGACCTGCTCGTGCAAGCGCTCCGCGAACGCCTCGGCCAGCCTGTCTGCCAGGGCCCGCGCCATGATCGCGCGGTAGTCATCGTGGTCCGCCTCCAGCCGTGCGCACATCTCCTCGAGACCGTGGCCCGTGGACACGACGAACGCGCCCAGCCAGTCGTGTCGGCCGGAATCTTCGGGGGCGATGAAATCAGCAAGGCACCGGTTCGGGCGATCGTCATTCCTGCGGGCCTGCTGGCGCAGGAAGGGGACGCGCTCCCGGATCTTCCGACGTGACGCGTCCTCGAACACGAGGACATCATCCACGTCAGCGGCCGCCGGAAAGAGACCCGCCACGCCTCTCGCCGTGAGCAGTCGGTTGGTGACGATGTCATCGAGCATCTCAAGAGCGTCCGCATGAAGTTGTCGAGCCTCGCTGCCGAGCTCGGGATGCTCGAGGATGGCAGGATAACGGCCCGACATCTCCCACACCGTGAAGAACGGGCTCCAGTCGATATGGTCGACCAGGTCTTCGAGCGGCTGATCTTCCAGAACGTGGACTCCGGGCTGCCGGGGCTTCGGCGGTTCATACTCGGACCACGCCGTGTGAAGGCGGTGCTTTCGGGCTTCTCCCAGGGAGAGTATCTCCCGCCTGCGACCCTTCGCAGCGTGCCGTTCGCGCAATTCCGCGTACTCCGCTCGAACTTCCTGCTCGAGAGATGCGCGCTCGTCGACGTTCAACAGGCGACTCAGAACTCCGACGCTGCGAGATGCGTCGAGCACATGAACCGTGATGCCCGAATACCGGGGCTCGATCTTGACGGCGGTGTGCATGCGTGAAGTGGTGGCTCCTCCGATGAGGAGAGGAAGCTCGAGGCCCTCCCGTTCCATCGCCTGTGCCGCGTGCACCATCTCGTCCAGGGAAGGGGTGATGAGGCCGCTGAGGCCTATGACGTCAGCCTGCTTCTCGCGAGCGACCTGGAGGATGCGGTCGGCAGGCACCATGACGCCCAGGTCGATCACCTCGTATCCGTTGCACTGCAGCACTACGCCAACGATGCTCTTGCCGATGTCGTGCACGTCGCCCTTCACCGTCGCGAGAACGATTCTCCCTTTGGTGGACACGCCTCCGCCTTCCGTCTCCGCCTCCACGAACGGCGTGAGGTATGCCACGGCCTTCTTCATGACCCTGGCGCTCTTGACTACCTGCGGCAGGAACATCCGCCCGGATCCAAACAGGTCGCCGACGACGTTCATGCCGTCCATCAGGGGGCCATCGATGACCTCGATGGCCTGTCCGGATTCGACGCGCGCCTCCTCGACATCTTCTTCGATCCAGTCCGCGATGCCGTGTACGAGAGCGTGCGTGATGCGCTGCCGGACCGGCTCGTTCCGCCACGCGAGATCTTGCGTGTCGAGCGCTATGGAGCCCCGGTGCTGTTGCGCGATCTCGGTCAGCCGCTCGGTCGCGTCAGCACGGCGCGCGAATATCAGGTCCTCGACTGCTTCCCGCAGGTCCGTCGGGATGTCGTCATACACGGGCAGGGCGCCAGCGTTGACGATGCCCATGCTCATGCCGGCCTGGATGGCGTGATAGAGAAAGGCAGCGTGCATGGCCTCGCGTACCGCATCGCTGCCGCGAAACGCGAACGAGAGATTGCTGACGCCTCCACTGATCAGCACGTGTGGTAGCGTCTCCTTCAATATCCGGCAGCTCTCGATGTAGGCGATCGCAAAGTGATCGTGCTCGGAGATGCCCGTGCCCACCGCGAATACGTTGGGATCCAGGATGATGTCCTCGGGAGGAAAACCGATCTCGACCGTGAGAATGCGGTAGGCTCGGGTGCAGATCTCGACCTTTCGCTCGTACGTCGAGGCCTGTCCGCGCTCGTCGAAGGCCATGACGATCACAGCCGCACCGTATCGGCGAATCAGGTCGGCCTGGCGCTTGAAGGGCTCCTCGCCGTCCTTCAGGCTGATGGAGTTCACGATGCCCTTGCCCTGCAGGCATCTGAGGCCAACCTCGATGACCTCCCAGCGCGAAGAGTCGACCACGAAGGGGACGCGAGCGACGTCAGGCTCGGCGGCGAGCAGGCTGAGGAATCGGCGCATGGCGTCCGCCGACTCCAGCAGTCCCTCATCCATGTTGACATCGATCAGCTGCGCCCCGCCTTCGACCTGCTGACGCGCCACCTGCACGGCCGTCTCGTAGTCCTCCTCGCGTATCAGGTCGCGAAGCCGTGCGGGCCCGGTGACGTTGGTTCTCTCGCCGACGTTGGCGAACAGCGACTCTGGCCCGAGATTCAACGGTTCCAGTCCGCTCAGTCGCGTGCGGACGGGGCGCTCCGGTATGCGGCGCGGGACGGATTCTCGCAGAGTCTCCGCCAATTCGCGGATGTGGTCTGGAGTCGTGCCGCAGCATCCTCCGGCGATGTTCAGGAGCCCATCGTCCGCGAATTGCCGCATCACTGTGGCGAACTCGACCGGAGTCTGGTCGTAGCCGCCGAACTCATTCGGCAGGCCGGCGTTGGGGTGACAGCTGACCGGGAACTCGGAGACGCGGCTCAATTCCTCGATATGGGGCCGCAACTCGGCCGCGCCCAACGAGCAGTTGAGTCCGATCGCCACAGGCCGGCTGTGCCGAATCGAATTGTAGAAAGCCTCGGTCGTCTGGCCCGACAGCGTTCGTCCGCTCGCATCGACGATCGTGCCGGACACGATGATCGGAAACTCGAACGACAGCTCCCTCTGCAGACCGAGAAGGGCGAACAGGGCCGCACGAGCGTTCAGGGTGTCGAACACCGTTTCCACCAGAAGGATGTCGACACCGCCATCGAGGAGTCCCCTGGCCTGCTCCTCATACGCGGTCGCGAGCTGCTCGAACGAGACGTTCCGAAATGCGGGATCCTCGACTTTCGGCGAGATCGAAGCCGTCCGGTTGGTCGGGCCCAGACTGCCCACGACGAATCTGCTCCGCTCCGGCTCGGATGCGTCGAGCTCGTCGACGGCACGGCGGGCGATCCGGGCAGCCTCGCGGTTGATCTCGAGTACATACGACTCGCACTGGTAGTCGGACTGCGAAATACGGGTCGCGTTGAAAGTGTTGGTCTCGATCAGGTCCGCGCCCGCGGCGAGGTACGCACGATGGACGTCGAGAACGAGTTCGGGCTGCGTGAGGCAGAGGATGTCGTTGTTCCCGGCGAGGTCGACTGGATGTCCCTGAAACCGTTCGCCCCGAAAGGCCGCTTCGTCCAGGCCGTACCGCTGGAGCATCGTCCCCATCGCTCCGTCGAGCACCAGGATCCGCTCGTCGAGCATGGTCTTCAGACAGTCGATTCGACCTTCTCTCCCCATCCTGCCTCCCAAAACAGACGGCTCGCCGCCAGAAGCGCCGAGCCGGGCTTGTTTAGCGGGTTGTTTTACGTGGCCGCAATATGCCGCAAATCACCACGAAATTGTGTCACGAACCTACTTCTCGATAGGAGCACCCACCAGATTGCCCCACTCCGTCCACGACCCGTCGTAGTTACGCACGCGCGAGAAGCCGAGGAGGTGGGTGAGCACGAACCACGTGTGGCTCGAGCGTTCTCCGATCCGACAGTACGCGATCACTTCTTCCTCGGGCGTCAGGCCGATCTCGTCCAGGTAGATTCCGCGCAGCTCGTCCAGGGTCCGGAACGTGCCGTCGTCGTTGGCCGCCCTCTTCCACGGGACGCTCGCCGCGCCCGGGATGTGTCCTCCCCTGAGGGCTCCCTCCTGCGGGTAGTCCGGCATGTGCAGAAGCTCGCCGCTGTACTCCTCCGGCGACCGGACATCCACGAGGCGCCCTCCGCGGTCGTAGTGCTTGAACACCTGATCGCGAAACGCGCGAATCGGGCCGTCGTCGCGGCTCACCACTGGATACTCTGCCGGCTCGCGGTCCGGGACATCCGTCGTGAAGGGCCTGCCCTCGGCCACCCACTTCTGTCTGCCTCCGTCCATCAGGCGCGTGTCCGCGTGCCCGAACAGGGTGAACACCCAGAGCGCGTAACCGGCCCACCAGTTGAAATTGTCTCCGTAGAACACGACGGTGTGATCACGGGATATCCCCTTCCGGGACATGAGCTCGGCGAACCGTTCCGGAGTCAGGTAGTCTCGAACGAGCGGGTCGTTGAGATCGGCGTGCCAGTCGACCTTCACGGCTCCCGCGACGTGTCCCGTCTCGTACAGAAGGACATCTTCGTCCGATTCGACGATGACGACGTTGGGGTCATCGATGTGTTCAGCCACCCAGTCGGTCGACACGAGCTTCTCCGGATGGGCGAACTGCTGGAACTTCGGCGATGGATCCTGAGCGACCGGCATGGCGTACTCCCGCGTTGTCATAACACCCGTTGCTTTACGGGTCGTCCCGTAACAAAGATAACCAAACCATCAGCCGAAGGTTGAGAACGGATGTCGATGCCACAGAAACTGCAGACTATCGTCGACCAGTTCGCGGCGGCTCCCCGCGAACTGCGTGTGCAAGCACTGCTTGACTATTCACGCAAGGTGCCGGCGCTGCCGGAGAAGCTGGAGACCCATCGGGACAGGCTCGAACAGGTCCACGAATGCCAGACGCCGTTCTTCCTCGCTACCGAGGTCGACGAGACGGGATCCGTCCGCCTGTTTTTCGACTGCCCCCCCGAGGCGCCCACCGTGCGCGGGTTTGCCGGGATCCTGCTGGCGGGACTCGAGGGAGAGCCGTGGGAGGACGTTATCGCAGTGCCGCCGGACTTCTACTCCCGGATGGGCTTGCAGGAGGTGGTGTCAGCGCTCAGGCTCCGGGGCATGGGAGCCATCCTGGCACGCCTCAAGAGACAGATCCGGGTTGCCATCGAGAGTGAGGAAGACCAATGAGCAAACGCGGCAAGATTTTCCTGGTCATCGCGCTTGTGTTGTTCGCGATTCAGCTCGTGCCGGTCCCGCGTGAGAACCCGCCCGTAACGGCGGCGATACAGGCGCCGGACCAGGTCCGGTCGCTGCTCGAAAGCTCGTGCTACGACTGCCACTCCAA
>JAUVTH010000090.1 GCA_030601615.1 Gemmatimonadota bacterium | reverse complement strand
GATCGATCGGTCGGGGACTACGGGTGCTCGTCGGATGCGCCGGGGGGGACGGGCGGGAGCAGATGGAGTGGAGGGCGGCGAAGATCCTCGGACTTCGGATCTTCCCGGACGAGGACGGACGGATGAACCAGGATATCGGAGTAGCGGGAGGTGAGCTTCTCGTCGTGTCCCAATTCACCCTGTATGGTGATGTTACACGAGGCAGGAGGCCGTCGTTCGTGGGTGCGGCGGATCCGGAGACGGCCCGCCGGCTGTACGATGAGTTCGTGGACATCTGCCGGGCCGGCGTAGTGCCGGTCGCGACCGGCGAGTTCGGCGCCCGGATGGACGTGTCGCTCGTAAACGACGGTCCCGTAACCCTGGTGATCGAGCGATGAAGATCGTTCTGGCCTCCGGGTCTCCTCGCCGAAGAGAGATCTTCGAGCTGCTCGCCCTCGACTGTGTCGTGCGTCCACCCGACGTGGAAGAGACGATTCTGGAGGGAATGGGTCCGGAAGAGGAAGCGCGGCGGCTGGCCATGGCGAAGGCGGCCGCGACCGTATCTGATCCGGGTGAGCTCGTCGTGGCGGCCGACACGTTAGTCGCACTGGACAACGAGATCCTCGGCAAGCCGGTCGATCCGGCAGATGCCTTCCGCATGCTGATGCGACTGCAGGGAAGGCGGCACGAAGTGTTCACGGGTCTCGCCGTGTCCCTGAACGGCCGGATCGAGGCGGAAGTAGCGATCACCAGCGTGTGGTTCAGGCCGCTTGATGCCGCCGAATGCGCGGAATACGTTGCCACGGGTGAGCCGCTGGACAAGGCGGGGGCGTACGGGATACAGGGTCTCGGGGCGGCACTCGTCCAACGTATCGAGGGCGAATACTTCAACGTGATGGGCCTGCCGGTGCAGCTCCTCCTCTCACTGCTGGACCGGTTTGGACTGCGATACGCCTATGGGAGCCTTGAACCTTCTGAACGCACGATGACCCCGCGACCCGAAGATCCGGGAGCCCGTGGGTAAGGGGCGAGAGGTCGTCCTCGCCATCGACCAGGGCACGACGGGAAGCCGCGCCCTCGTGATCGATGTGGCCGGCAAGCTCCTCGGCACGGCCTACGAGGAGTTTCCCCAGTACTTCCCGGAGCCGGGCTGGGTCGAGCACGATGCAGAGGAAATCTGGAGCTCGGTCATCTCCACGGTCGGCCACGCCCTCGAGGCCGCCGGCAGGGTGCCGTCCGATGTGTCGGCCGTCGGCATCACGAACCAGCGAGAGACCACGGTTGTGTGGGATCGCGTCTCCGCCCGGCCCGTGGCCCCGGCCATCGTGTGGCAGGACCGTCGGACCTCCGCGCGCTGCGCCGAGCTGAAGCGTTTCGGTCACGAGTCGACCGTGCGCTCGCGTACCGGTCTCGTACTGGATCCCTACTTCTCAGCGACCAAGCTGGAATGGCTGCTGAACCGCAACCCGGAGTGGCGATCGCGCGCCGATGCGGGCGAGTTGATGTTCGGCACCATCGACAGCTGGATCGTGTTCCGGCTGACGGGCGGCCGGGTGCACGCGACCGACCATACCAACGCGTCCCGGACGCTGCTCTATTCTCTCGACGACGGCGATTGGGATCCGGGGCTGTGTGACCTGTTCGGGATTCCGTCGGCAATGTTGCCGCGGGTCCTCGCGTCGGCGGACGATTTCGGAACGACGGACCCGGACGTGTTCGGAGCGGAGGTCCCCATCGCCGGAGTCGCGGGAGACCAGCAGGCGGCGCTGTATGGGCAGGGTTGCTGGGAGCGTGGAGAGGCGAAGAACAGTTACGGGACCGGAGCGTTTCTCCTCTTGCACTCCGGAACCAGGAGAGGCCCGGACATTCCGGGTGTGCTCAGCACGGCGGCGTGTGATCGTCGAGGCGGAAGAGCGTTCGCTTACGAGGGAGCGATCCTCGTGGCCGGTGCGGCGATCCAGTGGCTACGCGACGGTCTCGGCCTCGTGAACGAGGCGGCCGAAACGGAAGCGATGGCGAGGTCGATACCGTCGACTGACGGGGTGGTCTTCGTGCCGGCACTGGCTGGTCTCGGCACGCCATACTGGGAGCCGGAAGCCCGCGGCACGATCGTCGGGCTCTCCCGTGGGACGAGGACCGAGCACGTCGTACGGGCGGCGCTCGAGGCCATGGCGTACTCTACCCTGGATGTGCTGGACGCCATGGTGGCTGGCTCGGATCTGGTCCTGAGGTCGCTCAGGGTGGACGGGGGCGCGGCTCGAAACGACTGGCTGATGCAGTTCCAGGCGGATGTGCTCGGTGTACCGGTACGCCGTCCCTCGGCCGCGGAGGTCACGGCAATTGGAGCGGCGGGCCTGGCGGGTGTGAGAGCTGGCGTGTGGGCCGAGCCGGAGGAGTTCCTCGCGGCTCGGGGAGCTGAGCGCGAATTCGATCCGGATCCGGCCGCGTCGAAGGATCGCCGGGCCGGGATCCTGGAATGGCGTCGGGCGGTCCAGACAGCCTTGCACTGGGCGCACCATGCAGACGAGAGCGTGCCATGACCGTAACTTCTCCGGGAACTTCCGATTCGGTCGCGAACAGGCGACTTCGAATCGCGGTCATCGGCTCCGCGGAGGCCAGCGCCGAGGCATTGGCGACCGCGCACGCGGTGGGACGCGCGTTGGCGCGGGCGGAGGCGCTCGTGGTGTGTGGTGGCGGTGGGGGAGTCATGGCCGCTGCCGCCGCAGGAGCGCGCGACGAGGGGGGAGAAGTGCTGGGCATACTCCCCGGCGACGATCCGGACGCGGCATCGGAAGGCGTGTCGATACCGCTTCCATCGGGACTCGGCGAGGCCAGGAACTCCCTGGTCGTGAAGGCCGCAGAAGCTGTGATCGCGGTGGCCGGCGGTTGGGGCACGGTTAACGAGGCCGCGTTGTGCATGAAGATCGGGCGCCCCCTGGTGGGCGTTCGGGATAGGCTGGGAGAGCGATTCGACATCGAGCGGTTCCAGGACCCGGCTGCGGCCGTGGCGCGTGCCCTCGAGCTGGCAACGGAATGGCGCTCGGCGCCGCACATGGGACACAACGCCCGGTAGTCGTATCGGGCGATTCAACCGGGAGGTAAGGTGGCAGCCGTCTACGTGTTCGGAGGGATCATGGCTATCCTCATCGCGGCAGTGATCTTCGCTCCGCTGTTGGAGGGTCGCTGGCGGGAGGGAATGGATGGCGCTTCGGCGGCCGGGCGCAAGGAAGCGGCGCTCGCGGCGCTCCGCGAGCTCGAGTTCGAGTACCAGACGGACAAGGTGTCGGAGGAGGACTACGCCACGCTGCGGAACCGGTACGCCCGCGAAGCGCTCGCAGCCCGGGATGAGCTGGGCGAGACGGTACAACAGGGAAGCTGTCCGGCGTGCGGCGCCGCGACGAAGGAGGGAGCCGGGTTCTGCTCCTCCTGCGGCGGAGCGCTGGCCTGACAGGTTTCTTCGGCAATGTGCCAGGGGAGACTCGCTGAATGAGCCGTTCGACCGTCGATCTCAGGTCCGATACGGTCACCCGGCCGTCGCCCGGCATGCGGCGGGCGATGGCGGAGGCCGTCGTAGACGACGACGTTCTCGGGAAGGATCCGACCGTAGACCAGCTGGAGCGGCGGGTGGCGAAGCTGCTGGGTAAGGAGTCGGCCCTGTTCTTCCCGTCCGGGACGCAGGCGAACCAGGCGGCGGTCCTGCTCCACACGCGTCCCGGCAGCGAGGCGGTCTGCGAGGCGGAATCCCACCTGTTTCATTACGAGCTCGCCGATGTGGCCTGGCTCGCCGGCGTCCAGCTGCATCCCGTGTCATCCGACCGTGGCCACCTGGTGGCAAGCGATGTGGCACGGGCCGTTCGGCCGGGAGACCGCCACCATCCGGTCACGACCCTGGTGTGCGTCGAGAACACGCACAACATGCACGGCGGAACGGTCGTTCCACTCCCGTTGATGTGCGAGATCCGAGACCTGGCCGTTGAAAGAGCGCTTCCAGTTCACCTGGACGGAGCCCGCCTGTGGAACGCGGCGGCCGCCTCTGAGCCGTCCCTGGCCGACTACGCTGCCTGCGCTGACACGGTCACCGTGTGCATGTCCAAGGGGCTCGGCTGTCCCATCGGCTCCTTGCTGGCCGGGCCGGCGGAATTGATCGAAGAAGCATGGTCGATACGCAAGCGCCTCGGAGGAGGGATGCGCCAGGTAGGGATCCTGGCCGCTGCCGGAATATGGGCGCTCGACCACAATCTCGAGCGCCTGAGCGAGGATCACGTCCTCGCGAGCACCTTCGCCCGAGAGTGTGATGCCCTGGACGGCCTCAGTGCGAGTTCTCCGGACACCAACATCGTGATGATCCATATCGAGCGGGACGACCTGGACGAAGCCGCAGTGGCAAGCCGACTCGAGGACCGCGGAGTATGGATTCTGCCGGCCGGGCCGGGGCGACTCCGCGCCGTCACCCACCTCGACGTGGACGACGAGGGTATCGAGAGAGCGATCGAAGTGCTGTCCGAATGTGTCTCCTGACGATCCCGACGAGTCAGTCGGTCCGAGCGGCAGGCTCCCGCGGCTCACATGATTGAGGATCGGATGAGACGAGCCGCGTACGTGGAGTCGAACGGGGCCGATACGAAAACCGAAGAAATTGCGAAAGTCACAGGCCCTCCATATACTGGGTCGAGCGACCACCACACCTGGCTCCACACGACGAGGCGGCGATGGCACTCGAACTGAGCGACGAGCGAAAGAAGGCCCTTTCTGCGGCGATCAACCAGATCGAACGGCAGCACGGCAAGGGCGCAATCATGCGGTTGGGGTCGGATGGGGCGCGGGTGAGAACCGAGTCGATCTCGACGGGCAGCCTCTCTCTCGATCATGCTACCGGCATCGGCGGTGTGCCTCGATCCAGGGTGACCGAGATCTTCGGTCCCGAATCGTCCGGTAAGACGACGCTCACCCTGCATGTCATCGCCAACGCCCAGAAGGACGGCGGGCTCGCAGCCTTCATCGACGTCGAGCACGCGCTGGACGTGGCATACGCCGCGAAGTTGGGCGTCGACGTCGAGAACCTGCTGGTCTCGCAGCCGGACACGGGCGAGCAGGCGCTCGAGATCGCAGAAGTCCTGGTCCGGTCGGGTGCGTTGGACGTGGTGGTCGTGGACTCGGTGGCCGCCCTCGTTCCGCGGGCCGAGATCGAAGGGGAAATGGGTGATTCCCACATGGGGTTGCAGGCACGCCTCATGTCCCAGGCGCTGCGCAAGCTCACCGGTGCGATCGGCCGTTCGAACACGGCCATGATCTTCACGAACCAGATTCGTGAGAAGATCGGTGTGATGTTCGGAAACCCGGAGACGACGTCGGGTGGAAGGGCCCTGAAGTTCTACGCGTCGCTCCGTCTCGACATTCGCCGGATCGCCTCGATCAAGGACGGCAACGAGCAGGTGGGCAACCGCACGCGCGTGAAGGTCGTCAAGAACAAATGCGCGCCTCCGTTCCGCCAGTCCGAGTTCGACATCATGTTCAGCGAGGGCATCAGCCGGACAGGCATTCTGGTGGACCTCGGGGAAGAGCACGGAATCGTGAAGCGGTCGGGAGCCTGGTACTCCTATGGCGACGATGTCCGGATGGGCCAGGGTCGGGAAAACGCCAAGTTGTTCCTCGCCGAGAATCCGGACATAGCCGAGGAGATCGAGACGCGGCTCCGAATCGCGCTCGGGATGACCACGCCGGTCGAGTCCGAGGCTCGGGACAGCGTCGAGGTAGAGGCCGAAGCCGAGACGGCTCCGACGGATTGAATCGGCACCGGAGCGGACCGCGGACCCCGGTCCGCTCCGGTCACCGTGACGCGCAACTCACATCGTCATGCCCCTGATCACAGCTCTCGAACCGACTTCGCGCCGTCTCGGGGGCGCCCTTCTCGAAGTGGATGACGTTCCACTCTGCCGGGTGACCGACGAGCTCCGTCTGCGCTATGGTCTGGCGGTCGGAGCGTGTCTGTCCCGGGAGCAGGTCGAGGCCCGCGAGCAGGAGGCCGGGGCGGCCGAGGCGATGGCTCGGGCACTCCACTACCTGTCGTATCGTCCACGAACGAGCCGGGAGGTTCGGAGCGACCTGCGGAAGCACGGACTGGAATCATGCGCGGACCGTGCGATATCGCGATGCGCGGAGTTGGGA
>JAUVTH010000219.1 GCA_030601615.1 Gemmatimonadota bacterium | reverse complement strand
CGTCGATGAAAGGCTTCGCAATTTCCTGTACGAGAGAGCGCAGGAGGTGGGCCGGGGGATCGAGCGCGCAACCGCGTTCCTCGAGACACAGGAAGTGGGAGCCAGCCTGGGTAGACTCTACTTGTGCGGAGGCGGCGTTCGCGTGCCGGGTCTGGTCGAGGCGCTCGCGGAGCGGCTCGGTGTGGAGACGCGGATCGCCAGCTCCTTCGAAGTCTTGAATGTCAAGCCGGGCGCTATCGAGACCGAGCAACTCCAGCACGTTGGACCCATGATGATGCTGGCCGTCGGTCTTGCTCTGCGGCACGCGGCGTGAGGTCCGGTCGATGATCGAGGTCAATCTTCACCCCGAGGGCTCGAAGCGGCGTAGACGTCGGCTTGCGGGGATGCCCAGCTGGCTGAAGTCCGCCGGGTCGGGAGATGGTCGGGATCCGTGGCTGATCGCCGCCGTGGCGACCACGGCGCTCGTCCTGCTCGTGGTTGGCTGGCTTTGGATGTCGCAGCGCGGCGAGCGTGGAGAGCTCGACGATCGGCTCGTCGAGGCCGTGGAGGACTCGACGCGGCTGACCGATCTGAGGGCGCTCAGCGACAGCCTGATCGCCCGCGAAACCCAGATACGGGAACGGCTGGACCTCCTGCAGGGCCTGGACGACGGGCGGTTCGTGTGGCCTCATCTCCTCGATGAGGTCAGTCGGGCGCTGCCGGACTACGCGTGGCTCACTTCGATCCGCCAGGCGAGTGCGCCTCCCGACCTTCAGGTGCAGTTGGACGGAATGGCCGCGAACCCGCTCGCGATCACGGCATATGTGCGTCGGCTGCAGGAATCTCCGTATGTGGGAGACGTGAGGATCCTCGGGAGTCAGGAGCAGAACCTGGGCGGATTCAGCGCTCATTCGTTCAAGTTGATCGTGGGGTACGCGGAACCGCCTGACTCGATGGTCACGGCGGTACCGGTCGCCCCGGAGGGCACCTGACCATGGCGATCCTCCCCCAGGACCAGCGTCAGCAGAGCATGCTGCTCGTGATCATTCTCATGATCGCGGCGGCGGCGCTGTTCTACAACTTCGTCCATCGGCCGGGAACCGTAGAGATCGTTGATCTCACGGACCGGGTCGAGGACCTGGAGACTCAGAACCAGATCGCGGAGACCCGGATCGGGAACCTCCGAGAGCTGCGCGATCGGATCACCCTGGCCGAGCGCCAGTTCGAGCTCGTGAAGCGCCTGGTACCTTCGAACGCGGAAGTTCCGGCGATTTACGAGGCCATCGCGACTCAGAGTCAGGCCCTCGATCTGCGCCTGATCAACGTAGAACCGAGCCTTCCCGAGCCTGCGGACAGTGGGGCTTACTTCTTGCGACAAGAGTGGCAGATGCAGGTGGAGGGAGACTACCACTCGCTCGGGGAATTCCTGACCCGCGTGGCCTCCTTCGACCGCATCGTGCGTCCCCACGTGATCGAGGTGAATCCGACGGGCGAGACGCCCAGCGGCCGACATCTCGTTCTCGCGTCGTTCAGTCTGGAAACCTACGTGCTGGCACCGGGTCGGGCGATTGCGACGCGACCGGAGGATAACGAATGAGAGCGTCACGGTTGATCGCGGCCGCGTTTCTCGTCGGGGTGGCCCCCGGGCTGTGGGCGCAGGAAGCCGGGCAGGCTTCGGCGGAGGATGTGGAGCGTGCGCAGACCGCCCCGCTCCTCGAGCGCGAGGTCTTCGACTATCCGGCTGCCGGTCGCCGCGACCCGTTCAAGCCGCTGGAAGCTGGCGACCAGCTCGGACCTCGCTTCGAGGATCTCGAGCTGAGTGGGATCATATACAGTTCCGAAGCGGGCAGCTTGGTCGTCCTCGTGGACCGGTCCACGCAGCGACGCTACCGCGTATGGGAGGGTGACGTCCTGGGTGGCGCGGAGCTACTGGACGTGACTCCGGGCGCGGCGGTCTTCATGGTCACCGTCTTCGGCGTCAGCAGGCAGGAGACGCTGCGTCTGAAGAACACGGACAAGGAGCAGGGCGGATGATCGGCAAACAGGTCCTCGCGACCCTCCTGGCCACGCTGTGGGCGGTGTCGCCCGCTGGAAGGGTGGAGGAGGTCCAGATCTCCCTATCCGGAGATGAGACCGAGATCGCCGTCATCACGAGCGGCGACGTCGAGGTCCGGGACTTCATCTTGAGAGACCCGGCGCGACTGATTCTGGACGTGCACGGAGCGGTGAACGAGCTCCCGGACGGGACCTTCGAGGCTATCGGACGTGGCGGGATCGTGAGGCTGCGGAGCAGCCAGTTCCGTGACGACGTCGTCCGGCTGGTTTTCGACCTGTCTCGACCTGCCTCCTATCGTACCTCCGCCGAGTCCGGACGCTACACGGTCCACTTCGCGAATCCAGGCGGGTCGTTCGAGCAATGGAGCAGCCGGTCCGTGATGGCCGCCACGGTGGCGATGCTGGATCGTGTGCCAGAGCCGACACCGGCGCCTGTTTCATTCATGATACCGGCCGTCCAGGACGCGGGAGACCTCGCGAGGATTACGGTCGCCTACGACAGCGCGAGCATGCTCGAAGTGCTCGCCGGCTTCTCGGAGTTTGCCGGCGTCTCGATCGTTCCGAGCGCCGACGCGGCCGCAACGACCGTTCTGGGCGTGGACATCCGCAACCAGCGGTGGGACGTGGCCCTGGACGCCATTCTCGCGTCGCAGGGTCTGGGCTGGAGGCTCCAGTCCGAGGGCATTCTTATTGTGGACAAGCTCGAAGGGATTCGCGCTCGGGACACCCTGCAGACCGAAACCCGCGTGTTCAAGATCAACTATGGGTCGGCGGATTCGGTAGCTGCCACCCTCGAGCGCCTGGCCACCCCGAACCGCGGCCAGGTCGTACCGTACCTGGGCGCGAACTCGGTGATCGTCACGGACGCGCCGTCGGTCGTAGCTCGCATGGACAGCCTGATCCGAAACCTGGACGGCAAGACAAAGCAGGTGTCGATCCACGCCAAGATCATCTTCGTGGATCGCACGGACGTCATGGAGCTGGGGATCATCTACGACCTCAAGGATATGGACGGTAACTCGATCAATGACGTGATCGGCGTCCCGGATCCGTTGAACCCGGGCGAGATCACGAACAGGACACTCGTGGACCTCGGCGGCAACTCGATAGCGGCGCTCGCGAATGCGAACGACCAGGTTTTATCGCCGTCGTTGGAGATCCTGGCGTCAGTCGCGTTCGGCGACTTCTCTCTTTCCGCGTGGCTCATGGCGCTCGAGCAGCACAAGCTGTCCGACGTACAGGCCGCTCCGACGATCCAGGTGGTAGACAACCACCACGCGCGGATCCAGGTCGGTGAGAAGACGCCCGTCCGTGTTCTGGACACCGGGACGGGCAATGTGCAGGCGCAGGCGACGGTGCAGTGGGAGGACACCGGCATCATCCTCGACGTGACGCCGCACATCACCAACAACAATCAGATCCTCCTCGACGTGACGGCCGAGCGTTCCGGAATTCAGACGGATATCCCGGACATCGGTTTCACGTTCCTGAAGCAGATCGGGTCTACGCGCCTGTTGCTGGATGACGGGGAGACGATGGTGATCGGCGGCCTCACGCTCAGTCAGGTGGACCGTAC
>JAUVTH010000210.1 GCA_030601615.1 Gemmatimonadota bacterium | reverse complement strand
CGCGAAAGGAACGTCTCATGGTTCGTGCGTCGAGCGCGGCAGCGGTCTGCCTCGTTTTTCATCTCGTGTCGATCGTTTCTGCTACGGCCCTGACCGGCCAGCAGGGCGAGACGTTCAAGCCCGGTTTCGGGTGGCAGCCCGGAATGCGCATCCACGCGACCGAGAGCCGGGTGGGCGTTCTGCGGGAGGGTGCCGTCTCCGACTCGGGTCTGGTGTCCACGGCCAGCTACACGATCGTCGTAAGCGAGCATCCAGACGGTCTCCTGATCTCGCACGAGGATATCCGGGTCGAGCGCGCGGGCGATTTCCCCCCGGATCTGCCGCCGATCGCCAGGGTCAACGAGGTCGTCGCCAACAACCTGAAGTACTGGATGCGGCTCCCGAACCTGGTGGTGACCAGGCGGGGCGAGTTCGTTCGCGTCGATAACCTCGAAGCGTTCCGGTTCCGCGTCGACAACTCGATTCGACCCATCTCGGCGGCGCTGGCGGGGGGCGACCCCGAGATCGCTGCCCTGCTGGACGAAATGCTGGCCGTCGTTGTCAACGAAGAAGTGATCGAGGGGCTGGCGTCCGATCGCTGGTCGTCCCTGGTGGACAAGTGGGCCTATATCGATTGGGAGGTCGGCCGGGTGTTCGCGGCGGACATCGTAGCCCCGAATCCACTTGTCCCGGGCCCGCCGATCAAGTACACGATTCACGCCGGTGTGACCGAGAAGAGAGAGTGTCAGGCACCCGGCGGCGGGATCACGTGCGCCATCTTCGTCATGGTGACTCGCCCCGCGGATGCCGCGATCGGGCAGGCAGCCCAGATGCTCGCCGACTCGCTGGGAGCCCAGATCCTAGCGGCCGCCGGACGGGAAGTCTCGAGCGAATTCCTCCAGGGTGAGGCGGACGCCCTGACCTTCCAGGAGCTGCACATCGAAGGCCGGGTGGAGCTGATGTCCGACCCCGTGTCAATGCTTCCGATGTGGCTCGAGGAGCGGCAGACGCGGTCCGGAAGCGGAGTCGGGCTCGGCGAGCCGTTCAGCTTCTTCACCCAGGAGATCCTGACGACCGAATTTTCGTATCCGGAAGGCCCCTGATTCGCGCTTCGTGGCCTGTTCCGCCAGGTCAGGTTTCGTAGTAACCTCCCGGTATCCCCGACCCTGGATTCGGAGTCCGGTCATGCGGCAGGCATACACGATCGCGGTCCTGGCAGGCCTCGCTCTCGCTGTCGGTTCGCCACGGGCGGCGACGGCGCAGGATAACATCGGTCACCGCGACCTCGAGAACCCCGCCGTCTTCGAGAGGAACAAGGAGCCGGCGCGAGCCACCTTCTTTCCGTTCGCGGATAAAGAAAGCGCCCTGTCCCGCGATCCCGGTCGATCGCAGTTCGTGCAGTCGCTCAACGGCCCGTGGAAGTTCCGCTGGGTCCGCGATCCCGCCGACCGTCCGACCGACTTCTTCCGCGCCGACTTCGACGACGGTTCGTGGGACGAGATCCCCGTTCCTTCCAACTGGGAGCTCCTCGGGTACGGCGTTCCGATCTATACCAACATCCCGTACCCCTTCCCGCCCGATCCGCCACGCGTGCCTGATCATTGGAATCCGGTGGGCTCGTATCGCCGCTCTTTCACGGTCCCGGACGACTGGGCCGGCATGCAGGTGTTCGTCCACTTCGGCAGCGTGAAGTCGGCGATGTACGTGTGGGTGAACGGACAGGCGATCGGGTACAGCCAGGGTAGCAAGACGCCGGCCGAGTTCAACATCACGCGCTTCCTGAAGCCGGGCGCCAACACACTGGCCGTGCAGGTCTACCGTTTCTCCGATGGTGCGTACCTGGAAGGGCAGGACTACTGGAAGATCAGCGGCATCGAGCGCGACGTCTTCCTGGTGGCTGTCCCGAGCGTGCACATACGCGATTTCTGGGCCCGGCCCGAGCTCGACGCCGAATACGTCGACGGCCTCCTGACGATTGACGTGGAGCTGCTAAGCGTTCTCGCGCGCCCGGTGTCGGCCTACCGGCTGACCGCCGAGCTGCTCGACCGGGGCGGCGACCCCACGTTCGACATTCCTCTCACGACCACGTTCGCCCTCGAGGCGGCCGGGACGGACTGGGTGACCCTGCAGGGCGCCGTGCCCTCGCCCCGGAAGTGGACCGCTGAGACGCCCGATCTGTACACGCTCGTCCTCACGCTCACGGACGACGAAGGCCGCACTCTGCAGGTCATCCCGGCCCGGGTGGGATTCCGCACCGTGGAGATCCGGGACGGAATGCTCCAGGTGAACGGGGTCCCGGTGACCCTGCGCGGAGTGAACCGGCACGAGCACGACCCCCACACCGGGCGCGTGATGTCGGACGAGCTGATGCTCCGCGACATCGAGCTCATGAAGCGCTACAACGTGAACGCGGTCCGAACCTCCCACTATCCGAGCGACCCGCGGTGGTATGACTTCGCGGACGAGTACGGTCTATACATCGTGGATGAAGCCAATATCGAGTCGCACGGGATGGGTTACGACCCGGAGGTCACGCTGGGGAACGATCCGGCGTGGAAGGCGGCGCACCTGGACCGGACGATCCGCATGGTTCAGCGGGACAAGAACCATCCGTCGGTGATCATCTGGTCGCTGGGCAACGAGGGCGGGGACGGCGTGAACTTCGAGGCTACGTCCGCCTGGATCCACCGGGCGGACCCGTCGCGTCCGGTGCAGTACGAACGGGCGATTCAGAGGCCGCACGTCGACATCTACGCGCCGATGTACGCCCGCATTCCGCACCTGCTGGACTACGCCTCCGAGCCCCGCGACCGGCCGCTGATCATGTGCGAGTACGCACACGCGATGGGGAACAGCGTCGGCAACCTGCAGGACTACTGGGACGTGATCGAGGCACACGACCAGCTGCAGGGCGGCTTCATCTGGGATTGGGCCGACCAAGGGCTGTACGCCGAGACGTGGCAGGGCGAGCCCTTCTGGGCCTATGGCGGTGACTACGGTCCGCCGGGCGTTCCGAGCGACGGAAACTTCCTGATCAACGGATTGGTGCAGCCGGATCGGACGCCAAATCCGCATTTCGAGGAAGTTCGGAAGGTGTATCAGAACATCCGGATTCGGTCGGTGAATCTCGAGTCCAACCGCATCCGGATCGTGAACCGTCACGACTTCACAGACCTGGCGGAGTTCACGGCCTCGTGGGAGCTGAGCGCCGACACGCGCGGCATCCTGGCCCGAGGCGACATCGGGGCTCTCACGCTCGCCCCGCACGACTCGATCGAGCTGACTCTGCCGCTGCCGCCGATCGACGCAGCGCCAGGTGTGGAGTACTTCCTCCGCGTCGAGTTCCGCACGCGTGGGGAAAAGCCCTTCCTGCCGGCCGGGTGGCTGGCGGCGTGGGAGCAATTCCGGTTGCCTGCGTACCGCCCGCCCGTGCCGGCGCGCATCGCGGATATGTCGCCAGTGGAGATCGACGAATCCGGCGAGGCGATCACGGTCACGGGCGAGGGCTTCTCCGTCACGATCGATCCCGCGACCGGCCTTCTCACGTCCTTTGCGCTGGATGGCCGTGAGCTTCTGAATAGCGGGCTGGAGCCTGATTTCTGGCGTGCGCCGACCGACAACGACTACGGCTACCGGATGCCGCGTGTGCAGGGTGTCTGGAAGGACGCCGGACGGATCCGTACGCTCGAGCGACTCGAGACGAGGCGAGTCGGTCCTGGAGAGGTGCGGATCGATGTGGATCTCGGCCTGCCCGCCGTGAACGCGCGGC
>JAUVTH010000034.1 GCA_030601615.1 Gemmatimonadota bacterium | reverse complement strand
CTGGCGAGGCACGGCGGTGTGCGCCAGGTCGCGGAGGCGATCGAGCCCGAGGGCGGTGGTGATCCGGGTGGCGGGTCGGTGCATGCGGTCGAAGTTCTGTCGCTGCGTCGGGGCCGTCAACGTGCTTGCGATCCACGGATGCGGTCGTTCCTGGTCGATGAGCGCATTCGAATGACCTTTTTGCACGATTCAGGGACACCGATCCCGAGAGAACATCACTGTGGACAAACGGTTAATCGCGTGTCGTGGCGCTGGTTACGCGATCACCGCTCGACGAGGTATGTCCATTGCGGAAAGAAGTCGTGACAGCGGCCTCGTCGGCCCCGCCTTCGAAAGGGAGGAGGCGCGCCGGCTGCCGCCCGGAGGAGGTACCGGAGAATGATCGGGATTCTGACTTTCCACCGATCGATGGTGGCCGGCGTCGTCCTCCTGTGGTCGTTTCTCTGTCTGGCATCGCCGCTTCCGGCCCAGGAGTCGGAGGAAGCCACTGGACCGCTGCTGAAAGCGGACCTGGTGCGGTTGCTGGCGGTGGGCGACTACACGGAAGACGAAGTCGTATACATCGTCCGAATGAACTGTGTGAGCTTCCGGCCTACCGAGCGTGACCGGCTGGACCTCCTGGCGCTGCCATACGGTGGCCCTGCTCTCAGCGAGATCCAGCGGTGTCGCACCCGGGGCCAGGCCGCCGGCTTCTCTCGTGGGATTCCCCGGGCCAACCCGGTCAACTCGACCGACGAGGCTCCGGCCGCTTCGGCTGGGGCTCTGCAGGTGGCTGCTCTCTCATCGAATCCCCTCGGAGAGCGCCCGGCCTTCGCGGCGCCCAAGTTCACGATCGTGGTGGAGGATGATCGCCCGGCGCTGATGGCTTCTGAGATCCCGCCCATGCTGGAGAACTGGGAGCAGGTGTCCCAGCGGCTACTCCAGGAGTACCGGCCGAACCAGCGTCGAGACGGAAGAGTCGTGCTCAGAGTCCGGGTGGACGAGACAGGTCGCGCCGCCGACTCCCTGCTGACGGAGTCCAGCGGTGATCCATACCTCGACGCGGCCGTCCTCGCCACCGTATCGGTGATGCGCTTCAGACCCGCGATGAGCCGGGACCGCCGGGTCGCTGCCTGGACCGAGCTGCCGATCCAGTTCGAGACGCCATAAGCGGTACGACGGCAGAGCTGAAACCGAAGCGCCGGGGGCTCAGTCCTCCCGGCGCTCCACCTTGATCGTGCAGTTGGCCACGAGGGCCGCGATCGCACCCACCGCCGCCCACACCGGGAGCAGCAAGGCACCCACGACACCGATCGCCAGTGGGATCTCGATCAGCGTGTTGCCCTGATCGGTCCGGATCGTGATGCGGCGGACATTGCCCTCGCGAACGAGGTCTTTCACCCGGCTCAGCAGGTCCTCGCCCTTCACCTCGTATTCCTCGGTGGCTTCGTCCGGTCCCTCGGACTCTGCCTCCACTACCTCAACCTCGACTTCGACACCGTCTACCT
Source organism: Gemmatimonadota bacterium (assembly GCA_030601615.1). GTDB lineage: Bacteria > Gemmatimonadota > Gemmatimonadetes > Palauibacterales > Palauibacteraceae > Benthicola. The sequence goes on along the minus strand of JAUVTH010000034.1, from coordinate 8,848 downwards.
CAACCTCGACCTGCTCTTCCTGGTCGCCGTGTTCCTCAGTCACATCGTCCTCCCTGTCGTCTCGATTCATCCGGACCCGCTGACGGATCCTACGCCTGCATCAGTTCCCTACGAGACCCGGAGCGCTCAGGTTTTACAGAGCCAGGCGAGTCTGGGACAGGAAGTCCCGAAGCGCGCCCTTCGGTCCTCCCATTCCTCCGTCCGCTTCCTGTCGGTGGTGACAACGCCGACCGGGTCTGTTAGGATGGCGACAACCTCTACGGACGGTGGCGGTCGGGAGGCGACGATCTGAGCCGGATGACCCGGAGGATATCGTGAAGTGGCAGATCTACAGCGGCACCGGCCGCGTGTACGGAGCGGAGCTCAAGGAGCCGGCGGTCGTCCAGACCATGCACGGCGCCGTCGGAGCGGAAGCCGGTGACTTCCTGGTCGTAGACCTCGATTGCGAGCGCATCCGATACTACCCGGCGCGCTATTTCCATCGTTCCTACCAGGTGGTGGAGCGGCCGCTTCCCCTCAAGGCCCAGGCCGACCTGTCGGCTCTCGTGGTTCAACACGTCATCGAGTCGGGAGAGGGGTCCATTGGCGAAACCTGTGTCCGGTGCGGTAACCGCAGGACCCGCATGGAGTTCGAGGGCGTGCCGACGTGCATGGACTGCGAATTGAAGCTCAAGGCGCAGCGAGAGGAGACCATGCGGTGCCACCATGACGGTGGCGAGATGCGGAAGGAAGTCATCCAGAACGTGATCGTCGATCGCTGCCCCGAGTGTGGCGGAGTGTGGTTCGACGGCGGCGAGCTGGACATTCTCGGTGCCGCGTTCCGCCGAGCCGCCGACTTCGGAATGCCCGCGGAGCTGGCTTCGAGATTGATCCACGGACTCGTGGATAGGGAGTCGGACAAGAAGTCGAACTAGACGGTGCAGCGGGACGAAAACGAGCCTTCCCTGGTGCTGCTGCGACCTCTCCCGGTAGCACGATTCTTGATATAGGGATCACTGTTTCCCGGGTGTTGATCAACCGGATACCACGAAAGGAACAACGAGCATGACCAACGCCGCTAATGCGGAAGTCCGACAGGTGCTCGAGAACTTCATGGCTCATGTCATCAAGCGAAATCCGGGCGAGTCGGAGTTTCACCAGGCCGTGCGAGAGGTAGCGCACAGCGTCATTCCGTTCACGTTCGATCATCCGGTATATCGCAAGGAGAAGATCCTGGCGCGGATGACGGAGCCCGATCGAATCATCATTTTCCGCGTGTCGTGGGAGGACGACGAGGGCAACGTGCGGGCCGACAGGGCCTGGCGGGTCCAGTTCAACAACTCGATCGGACCTTACAAGGGCGGGCTGCGGTTCCACCCGACGGTGAACCAGAGCATCCTCAAGTTCCTCGGCTTCGAGCAGGTGTTCAAGAACAGTCTCACGACCCTGCCGATGGGCGGCGCCAAGGGCGGCGCCAACTTCGATCCGAAGGGCAAGAGCGACCGCGAAGTAATGCGGTTCTGCCAGTCGATGATGACCGAGCTGTATCGGCACATCGGCGCCCGCACGGACGTCCCGGCCGGCGACATCGGCGTCGGCGCGCGCGAGATCGGCTATCTGTTCGGTCAGTACAAGCGCCTGCGGAACGAGTTCGATGGCATCCTCACGGGCAAAGGCCTGGCTTTCGGCGGCAGCCTGATCCGCACCGAGGCGACAGGGTACGGAACCGTGTACTTCATGGAGGACATGCTGAACCACCGCGGCGACGGCATCGAGGGCAAGAAGTGCACGGTCTCCGGCTCGGGCAACGTGGCCATCTACACCATGGAGAAGCTGCTTGACCTCGGTGCGACACCAGTCACGGCTTCCGATTCCGGCGGCACGATCCACGATCCGGCCGGCATCGACCGCGAGAAGCTCGAGTGGCTCAAGGACCTGAAGGAGGTCCGCCGCGGCCGCATCGGCGAGTATGCCGAGCACTTCGGGTGCGAGTACCTGCCCGGCAAGCGGCCCTGGATCGTTCCGTGCGACCTGGCCTTCCCAAGCGCCACGCAGAACGAGCTCGACAGTGAGGACGCCCGTACGCTGATCGCCAACGGGTGCATCGGTGTTGCGGAGGGCGCGAACATGCCCAGTGACACCGATGCCGTAGACGTGTTCCAGGAGGCCAAGATCATGTACGGCCCGGGCAAGGCGGCGAACGCCGGCGGTGTGGCCGTATCGGGCCTGGAGCAGAGCCAGAACTCGTCCCGCGTCGCGTGGACGCGCGAGGAAGTGGATGAGAGGCTTCACAAGATCATGGCGGACATCCACGAACAGTGCGTCATCTATGGCGGCTCAGTTGACGGATACGTGGACTACGTGCGCGGTTCGAACATCGGCGGTTTCGTGAAGGTCGCGAACGCGATGGTTGGATACGGCATCGTCTGAGGCAAACCGTTCCGGCCTGATGGACCTGCCGCCGGTGGCCCTTACGGGTCGCCGGCGGCTTCTTCGTGTCTGGAACGCGAGACACTGCCGCAGGTATTCTCGTGGCAGGCCCGTGCTGAGGCCTTGTGGATCTCGCGCCACGTGGCAGCCCGCCAGGGCCCGATGAACGTCAACGAGACAGGAAGACCTGTGATGTCCCGGAATAGAGAAAACCGTGCTCGTGCGATACCGAGGAGTGCGATCGTTGGAGCCGCGCTGCTAATCGCGGTGGCCGGTCAGCTGGCGGCACAGGAAGTCGCGGACACCGCGAACGCCTTCACCGCAGATCTTGCCTCTCCGCTGCCTGTGGATCCGGGTGTGGTGGTGGGACAGATGGACAACGGCATGCGCTACTACATCAGGGCGAACGAGAGGCCCGAGCAACGGGCCGAGCTTCGTCTCGTGGTGAACGCAGGTTCCGTCCTCGAGGACGAGGACCAGCGGGGCCTCGCCCACTTCCTCGAGCACATGGCGTTCAACGGGACGGAGCACTTCGAGAAGCAGGAGCTGATCGACTATCTGCAGTTCATCGGCATGCGATTCGGAGCTGACGTGAACGCCTACACGGGGTTCGACGAAACGGTCTTCATGCTCACTGTGCCCACCGACAGCACCCAGATCGTGGAGACCGCGTTCCAGATCCTCGAGGACTGGGCGCATGGCATCGCGTTCGATTCCGTCGAAGTCGAGAAGGAACGCGGAGTGGTCCTCGAAGAGTGGCGGCTCGGCCAGGGCGCCCGCGCGCGGATTCGAGACCAGCAGTTCCCGGTCCTGTTCCAGGGCTCGCTGTACGCCGAGCGTCTTCCGATCGGAGATCCCGAGGTGCTGGAAACGTTCGACCACGCCACGCTGAAGCGATTCTACAGCGATTGGTATCGTCCCGACTTGATGGCCGTGGTGGCGGTGGGAGACTTCGATCCCGAGTGGATCCGGCAGCTCATCCACCGCCACTTCGATGGCCTGCGCGGACCGGAGATCTCGAGGCCCCGACCGCACGTGCCGGTGCCCGGTCACGAGGAGACGCTGTATTCGATCGCCACGGACCCCGAGCTCACACTGTCCAACGTCAGCGTCACGTGGAAGCTCCCGCTGTCCGAGCAGTCCACGCATGCTGACTACCGGCGCAGCTTCGTCGAGAGCTCCTACAACTCGATGTTCAACTTCCGCATGTTCGAGATCACGCAGGCGTCAGAGAACCCACCGTTCCTGGGGGCCGGCTCCGGCAAGGGACGTTTCGTGCGCGAGGCCGAGGTCTACCAGCTGGGCGCCTCGGTGAAGGACGGCGAGATCGAGCGCGGACTGGAGCGCGTGCTGATCGAGGCGGAGAGAGTCGATCGATACGGCTTCACCGAGTCCGAGCTCGAACGTCAGAAGGCCGACGTGCTTCGTTCGTATGAGCGCTCGTACACCGAGCGGCACAAGAGGGAATCGTCCCGACTGGCCTCGGAGTACGTGCGTGCATTCCTGGAGGGCGAGCCGATCCCGGGGATCGAGTACGAGTACGCGCTGGCCCGCCGGTTCTTGCCGGACATCACGCTCGAGGAGGTGAACGCCGTCGGCCGGGACTGGATTCGCGACACGGACAGGGTGATTCTCGCCGCCTCGCCCGAGAAGGACGGCGTGACCGTGCCGGACGAGACGGCCCTCGCAGCAGTGTTCGGGGCGGCACGGACCGCTTCTATCGAGCCCTGGGACGACGCGACGTCGGACGAGCCTCTTCTCGCCGAGCTCCCGGAGCCCGGCCGGGTCGTTCACCGGGAGAAGATCGACGAGCTGGGCGTGCAGATCTGGCGGCTCAGCAACGGCGCGCGCGTGATCCTGAAGCCGACGGACTTCAAGGAGGACGAGGTCCTGTTCAGTGGGCGAAGCCCCGGCGGCACTTCTCTCGCCACGGACGCGGACTACGAATCGGCTTCCTGGGGGGCCACCCTCGTGAGCATCGGAGGAGTAGGCGCGTTCAGCGCCGTGGGTCTGCAGAAGAAGCTGGCCGGCAAGGTCGTTTCCGTCGGTCCTTCGATCTCCGAGCTGCGCGAGGGGATGTTCGGAAGCGCCTCTCCGAGGGACCTGGAGACGCTCTTCCAGCTGGTGTACCTGTATTTCACAGCACCGCGCCGCGACGAGACGGCTTTCCAGTCGTTCCGGTCGCGCATGCAGACGGTACTGGCGAACCGGGGAGCGAACCCGGAGGCCGTGTACGGTGACACCATCGGCGCCGTGATGGCGCAGTACCACCCGAGGTACCTGCCTCCGACGGCCGCCATGCTGGACAAGATAGACCTGGACAGGGCGCTCGATTTCTATCGCGACCGATTCGCCGACGCGGGAGACTTCACGTTCACGTTCGTCGGGTCATTCGATCCCGAGGAGCTGCTTCCCCTGGTGGAGCGCTACCTGGCCGCACTTCCGTCCACCGGACGGGAGGAGTCGTGGCGAGACGTGGGAGTCGAGCCGCCGAGCGGACTCGTGCACCGGACGGTCAGGAAGGGATTGGAGCCCAAGGGCCGGCAGTCGCTGATCTTCACCGGCGAATTCGACTTCAATCGGGAGAACCGGTACACGCTGCAGTCGATGATGGAAGTTCTGCGCAACATGCTGCGCGAGACGCTCCGCGAAGACATGGGGGGCACGTACGGTGTGAGCGCGTACGGATCGGGATCGCGTGAGCCACGTGAGCGCTACAGCGTTCGCATCGCGTTCGGCGCCGATCCGGAGCGGCTGGACGAGCTTACGGAGGCGGCTTTGTCCGCGATCGACAGCCTCGCCAGGCACGGGGCGTCGGACGAGAACCTGGCCAAGGTCAAGGAGACTCAGCGGCGCCAGCGCGAGACGGACCTCCGGGAGAACAGTTTCTGGCTGTCGGTGCTCGACGTGTACGATCGGAATGACGAGGACCTTCGCCTGATTCTCGACTACGACCGCCTCGTGGAAGAGCTGAGCGCCGAAGCGATCGGCGATGCCGCGGCGCTGTACTTCGACATGGACAACTACGTGGAAGTGCAACTGGTCCCGGAGGTCGAATCCGAGCCGGAGGCGGTGTCGCTGCTGCCCTGATCGGACGGCCGCGTTTGCCGATCCCCCCCATGGGTGGCTTACATTGCGCTCCGGCCACCGAGAAGGAGCGCAATTGGACAGACGCATGTTCGCTCGCACCGTCGCAGCCGTGCTCGCCGGCCTCGGACTTCCGGCTCGGGGGCACGGCGCCACGGAGGGCGGTCTCGCCGCCGCCGGTACCGGGTCCTCTTCCGGCCTCCTTCCCCCGTCGTCGCTTCCCACCCGCCGCCTCGGGCGTACGGGACTGGACGTCCCGATCCTCTCCCTGGGCGGCCATCACGTCGGGCGCGCGGCTTCTGAGGCGGACGCGAGAGTCCTGGTCGAGACGGCGCTCGAGGAAGGGATCCGGTTCTTCGACAACGCCGAGAGCTACCACGGCGGAAAGTCTGAGCGCTGGCTGGGCGCCGCACTCGAGAGCGTACGGTCAGACGTCCTGATCATGACGAAGACGCACTCGCCCCGCGACCGCAGCGCGGAGAGTGCCCGCCGCCACCTGGAGGGGAGCCTGGAGCGACTTCGCACCGACTACCTGGACCTGTGGCAGCTCCACAGCACGAAGAGCGTCGAAGACGTGGACCAGGCGTTTCGTCCCGGTGGGGCGATGGAGTACATCATGCGGGCGAAGGAGGAAGGCCTCGTGCGCTTCGTGGGCGTCACGGGTCACGTTACGCCCGCCGCGCATCGCCAGGCCCTCAAGTATTGGGACGAGGGCTGGCAGTTCGACACGTTCCAGTTCCCGATCAATCCGATCGACTATCACCAGCGGAGCTTCCAGCGACAGGTCCTCGTGGATATCGTGGCGAGGGACATCGGGATGATCGCCATGAAGACGTCGGCCGACGGACGTCTCCTCCGTGAAGGGATCTGCACGATCGAAGAGACCCTGCGTTACGTGTGGTCGTTGCCGGTGAACGTGGCCGTCGTGGGCATGGAGCGTCCGGATCTGGTGCGTCACAATGCGCGCCTGGCCCGGGAATTCAAGCCGATGTCCCCCGATGAGCTGCAGAGCCTGCGCGACCGTATCGAGCCGCGTGCCGACCTCTCTCTCGAGTGGTACAAGGCATGAACGATCGACGGGCGGTCCGCTCCTGGATCTCGTACGACTGGGCGATCTCCGCATTCAACACGCTAGTCGGTACGTTCATCTACAACACATACTTCATGCGCTCGTTCGCGCCGAACGAGGATGTCGGCACCGCACTGTGGGCGCGCGGCGTCATTGCCAGCGCAATTCTCATCGCTATTCTGTCTCCCATTCTCGGCGCCGTAGCGGACAAGAGCGGCCGCCGTCGCAGGTATCTGATCCTGATGACGCTGGTGTGCGCCGGTTTCACGGTTCTGCTCACCTTCGTCACGCCCGGCGACAGCCACGCTGTCCTGAAGGCTCTCACCATCTACGTGATCGCCAACGTGGCCTTCGAGATGGCGACCGTGCTGTACAACTCGTTCCTGCCGGACCTGGTGAGCGAGGACCGGATCGGCCGCGTTTCCGGGTACGGATGGGGAATCGGCTACATCGGCGGCCTGGTGGTGATGGTCCTGGCGCTGTTTCTCTTCGTCGAGGAAGGGACTCGCCTCAGCTTCCTCCCGACGGCTGAGGGATTCAACATTCGCGCAACCAACATTCTCGTCGCGCTGTGGGTGGTCGCGTTCAGCATCCCGATGTTCCTGTTCGTCAAGGACACTCAGGCGAAGAGCGCGAAGGTGGATATCGGGGGCGCCTTCCGTGATTTGCGCCAGACATTCGTCGAGGTGAGGCGTTACCGCGAGATCGTGAAGTTCCTGGTCGCCCGCCTGGTCTACAACGACGGACTGGTCACAGTATTCGTGTTCGGTGCGCTGTACGCTGCGGGCACCTTCGGATTCGACGGAAGCGAGGTCCTCATTTTCGGGATCGTCCTGAACGTAGTCGCGGGCCTCGGGGCCCTGGGTTTCGGCTTCGTGGACGACAAGATCGGTGGCAAGAACACGCTTCTGATTACGCTGGTCGGGCTGACCGCCGCCACCGGGCTGGCGGTCGCGGCGCCGAACCGGACCTGGTTCTGGGTCGCCGGCGTCCTGATCGGTATTTTCGTGGGGCCCAACCAGTCGGCGAGTCGGTCGCTCATGGGTCGCTTCGTGCCCGAGAAGCACAAGGGCGAGTTCTTCGGGTTCTTCGCCTTTTCGGGCAAGGTCACCTCGTTCATGGGCCCGATGCTTCTCGCCACGCTCGTGATCCCGTTCGGACAACGCGTCGCAGTAGCAAGCCTGCTGGTCTTCTTCATCGTGGGCGCGCTGATCCTGATGACCGTGGACGAGAAGGCGGGAATCGAGGCGGCGCGGGCCGCGGACGCATAGACAACCTGACGGATACGTTTACGTCGGCCGCCGGGCCGGCCCACCCAAGGGAGCCACAAAATGGCCGATCGAAGCATGTGGGAGCGCATGAAGGGCGCGGCAATGCTGGACGTCGCGACGTACGAGGAAGTCGAGCACGACGAGAGCCTGACCACCCAGGCCGCGATCGTGGTTCTGCTGGCTGCTGGCGCACGCGGCATCGGCGGGTTCAACGACGGAGGCAACGGAATCATCATCGGCATCATCGCGGCCCTGTTCAGCTGGCTCGTATGGGCCGGAGTCACGTATCTGATTGGCGACAAGCTGCTGAAGGGAACCGCCACCTGGGGTGAGCTGCTCCGTACCCTGGGCTATGCGCAGGCGCCCGCCCTCCTTCTCATCCTGGGGATCCTGCCCCTTCCGTTCTTCGGCGGGCTGCTCGCCGCCGTCGTCGGGATCTGGCTCCTCGTGACGGGGATCGTGGCGATCCGGCAGGCCCTCGACTTCGACACCGGCAAGGCCATCCTGACGGCCTTCCTCGGTTGGCTGGTCGCCGTGGCGATTCCGCTCATCTTGATCGGGGGGGCACTGATCGAGTGGTAGGCCCACGCGCGTCGAGTGGTAGGCCAACGCGCGTGAACCCGGCAAGCTGTCTGGCGATCCTTCCCGCGCTTCTCTGGCTGCCGGCGGCCTCCGCCGTGGCACAGGAGTGGCCACTCACGAGGGCCGAGCAGTCCCGTTACGACGAGACGTCCCGCTACGACGACGTCGTGGACTTCCTGCGGGGCCTCGAGGGGATGCACCCGAAGTTGTCGTTCAAGGGATTCGGCTACTCGGAGGAGGGTCGGGCTCTTCCGCTGGCCGGGTTCGGCGACGTTGCCGACGGCTCGGCGGCGGCCGTACGGGCCTCCGGAATGACACGTGTTCTGGTGTTCGCGAACATCCACGCGGGTGAGGTGGCTGGGAAGGAGGCGGCGCAGGTCATGCTGCGGGAGCTGGCGCAGGGCGCGCACGACGGGTGGCTCGATTCGCT
>JAUVTH010000081.1 GCA_030601615.1 Gemmatimonadota bacterium | reverse complement strand
GAGCTCATCGACCGCGGCCGGGAAGACGAAGCCGCGAGCTACCTGAGAGACGTCCACTGGTCGTTCGACGTGCAACGCCCCTACATCCAAGCCTACTATCACATGGAAAGACGAGCCGAAACCGATGAGTAGCACCGGACTCGTCTTCGATGTGCAGCGCTTCAGCCTGCACGATGGACCCGGGATCCGGACGACCGTTTTCCTCAAAGGGTGCCCCCTCGCGTGCAGCTGGTGCCACAATCCCGAGGGGATGTCTGCGGCCGCGGAGATCCTGGTTACGCCGGATCGGTGCATCGGCTGCAGGGCGTGCGTCGAGGTTTGTCCCCACGGACTCCCGTCCGGGATCGCCGGCGGGTGGGCGGCCCCCAGGGAGCTGTGCGAGGCCTGTGGGCTTTGTGCCGAAGCTTGCCCCACAGGGGCGCGGCGACTCATCGGGCGGGAGATGTCGGTAGAGGAGGTCGTCGACGAGGTCCTGCGCGACCGCGTGTTCTATGAGAATTCGGGCGGTGGCGTGACGTTTTCGGGCGGCGAGCCCCTGCGCCAGGCGGAATTCGTTCTCGCGTGTCTGGCGGCCGTGAAACAGCACGGGGTTCATACTGCAATCGACACGTGTGGACTCGTCAACACGGACGACCTGCTCGCAGCCGCGAAAGTCGCGGATCTCTTCCTGTACGATATCAAGCATGTCGACGACGTGGTCCACCGGGAGTGGGCTGGAGCCTCGAATGCCCGCATCCTCGCAAACCTGGAAGCGCTGGCCCGGGAGCACGAGGCGATCTGGGTCCGGGTGCCCATCATCCCCGGCGTCAACGACGACGATGTGAACATGCGCCGCACGGCCGATCTCGTGGCGGCCCTTCCGGGCGTGCAACGCGTGAGCCTGCTTCCGTATCACGAGCTCGGGGCCGACAAGCGCAACCGCGTGGGTATGCAAACGACCGCGTTCAACCGGGTGTCACCGTCGCCGGACCGGATGCGAGACCTGGCTGCGATGTTCGAGAATGCAGGCCTCCTCGCCACGATTGGAGGATGAGGAAGTGACGGATAGAACCCGGAGACTCCGGCGGGAGAGCCTGGAGGCTGTGCCGAGCATCTCGGCCGAGCGCGCGCTCCTGATCACGGCCTTCTATGACAAGCACCTCGGGCGGGTGGCAGCGCCCCTCATGCGGGCCGGCGCGTTTCATTACCTGTGCGAGCACAAGAGCCTGCATCACGGTGACGGAGAACTGATCGTGGGAGAGAGGGGTCCGGCCCCGAAGGCCGTGCCCACGTTCCCCGAGCTGACCTGCCACTCGCTCGAGGATCTCCGGATCCTGAATTCTCGTCCGAAGACGCGATACCACGTCGCCGAGGGTGTTCTGGCCGACTACGAAGACGTGGTGATTCCCTTCTGGACCGGACGATCGCTCCGGGATCGCCTGTTCGAGGAGTTGCCGGAGGAGTGGCACGAGGCCTACGACGCCGGCGTGTTCACCGAGTTCATGGAGCAGCGGGCGCCCGGCCATACGGTGCTCGACGATAAGATCTACTCGAAGGGCATGCGGGGCTTCCAGGCGGACATCGACGCGGCGCTGGACGCGCTGGACTTCGCCTCGGACCCGGAGGCGCAGGACAAGCGCGAAGCGCTGCGGGCGATGCGCATCTCCTGTGATGCGCTGATCCTGTTCGCCGAGCGGCACGCGGAACTGGCGGAGGAGAAGGCGGCTGCGGAGCAGGACCCGGCGGAGAAGGCCTTGCTGGAGCGGATCGCGGCCACCTGTCGCCACGTGCCGGCGAACGCTCCGAGAGATTTCCACGAGGCGCTGCAGTACTACTGGTTCTGCCATCTCGGCGTGATCACCGAGCTCAATGGTTGGGACGCCTTCAACCCGGGACATCTGGACCACCACCTGCTGCCGTTCTACGAGCAGGGACTGGCTGACCGCAGCCTGACGAGGGAGTCGGCGAAGGAGCTCCTGGAGGCGTTCTTCATCAAGTTCAACAATCACACGGCACCCCCAAAGGTCGGAGTAACGGCGGCCGAAAGCGGCACCTACACCGATTTCGCCAACATCAACATCGGGGGACTGCTCGCGGACGGGTCCGACGGCTCGAACGAGGTATCCCACGTCCTTCTCGAGATCGTGGACGAGATGCACCTCTTGCAGCCGAGCACCAACATTCAGGTGTCGAAGGAGACTCCGGATGAAGTGCTTTACCACGCGCTGCGGGTGGTCCGAAAGGGCTATGGATTTCCGTCGCTGTTCAACGCGGACGCCGTGGTCGCGGAGCAGCTCAGACAGGGGAAGACGGTCGAGGACGCGAGAGCCGGTGGGTGCAGTGGTTGCGTCGAGGTGGGGGCGTTCGGGAAGGAGGCCTACATCCTGACGGGCTACTTCAACCTCGTGAAAATCCTCGAGCTGGCTGAGAACGACGGGTTCGATCTGCGCACAAGCCGCCAGCTCGGTCCCAAGACTGGAAACGCGTCTGACTTCCGGAGGTTCGACGATCTGTTCGAGGCGTTCGAGCGGCAGCTTCGCCACTTCGTCGATGTGAAGATCCGGGGTAACCAGATCATCGCCCGCATGTATGCCCGAGAGATGCCGGCTCCGTTCCTGTCTGTCCTGATCGACGACTGTATTGCGAACGGACGCGATTACAACGCGGGCGGCGCGCGATATAACAACCGGTTCATCCAGGCCGTCGGAATCGGTACGATCACGGACAGTCTGGCGGCGATCCAACGGGTCGTCTACGAGGAGGGCCTGCTGACCCTGCCGGAGCTGCTGTCCGCGATTCGGGCGGACTTCGAGGGCCACGACGCCCTGCGGCAGAGGCTGCTCAATCGGATGCCCAAGTACGGCAACGACGACGACGCGGCCGACGACATCATGCGGCGCGTATTCGATGCCTCGTTCGACTGCATTGACGGACGTCCGACGGCGATCGGTGGTGCACACCGGCTGGAGATGCTGCCCACGACCTCGCACGTGTACTTTGGATCGGTGACCGGGGCCACGGCGGATGGACGGAAAGCCGGATTTCCGCTCTCGGAGGGGATCTCACCGGTGCAGGGAGCGGACCGGCGGGGGCCGACCGCAGTCTTCCGTTCCGCGGCGAAGATGGACCACATCAAGACGGGCGGCACGCTGCTCAACATGAAGTTCTCTCCGTCGCTGATCACGGGCGACGAGGGGATCGAGCGGATGTCGCACCTGGTACGCGGCTATTTCCAGATGGACGGACACCACGTCCAGTTCAACGTCGTCGATGTCGACACACTTCGGAAAGCACAGGCGGATCCCGCCTCGCACCGTGATCTGATCGTGCGCGTGGCCGGATACAGCGACTATTTTTGCGATCTGTCCGACGCCCTGCAGGAAGAGATCATCGAGCGAACGGAGCACTCGGAGCTTTGAGTGGCTCCCGGAGCGAAGGGAGATAGACATGCGCCATCCAGGCAAGACCTCGATCGCCATTCTGCTGCTCCTCGCCGCGTGCGGGTCTCCGCAGGAATACGACGTCGTGATTCGCGGCGGGACGATCTACGACGGCAGCGGTGGCGATCCCTTCGCCGGCGACATCGCGATCTCGGGAGACAGGATCGCGGCGGTCGGCGACATCGGGCGCGCCGTCGGACGAACCGAGATCGATGCGACAGGTCATGCCGTATCTCCCGGCTTCATCAACATGCTTTCGTGGGCCACCGAGTCCCTGATCGAGGACGGGCTCGGGCAGAGCGACATCCGGCAGGGCGTCACCCTCGAAGTGTTCGGCGAGGGCTGGTCGATGGGTCCTCTCAACGAAGAGATGAAGGAAGAGACAATCGAGTCTCAGGGCGACATCCGGTACCCCGTCGAGTGGACGACGCTTGGCGAGTACCTCGACTGGCTCACGGGTCGTGGGGTGGCTCCGAACGTCGCCTCGTTCGTCGGGGCGACGACGGTGCGGATTCACGTGCTCGGTTACGAGGACCGCGCTCCGAGCGAGGCCGAGCTCGAGGAAATGCGGGCTCTCGTTGCCCGGGCGATGGAGGAAGGGGCGCTGGGCATCGGATCCTCATTGATTTACGCCCCGGCTTTCTACGCCGAAACGGACGAGCTGATCGCCCTCGCCGAAGTCGCCGGCCTGTACGGCGGCATGTACATCAGCCACATCCGTGGCGAGGGAAGCGGGCTCCTGGAAAATGTTGAGGAGCTGATCACGATTGCCCGCGAGGCGAACCTGCCAGCCGAGATCTACCACCTGAAGGCGTCGGGCCGAGACAACTGGGACAAGCTGAAGGACGTCATCCGGCGCGTGGAGGACGCGCGGGATGAGGGTCTCCGGATCACCGCCGACATGTACACGTACCACGCGAGCTCGACGGGCCTCAACGCGGTCATGCCTCCGTGGGTGCAGGAAGGTGGATTCGACGCGTGGGTCGCGCGTCTGAAGGACCCGGCGATCCGGGAGCGCGTGAAGGTCGAGATGAACGACCCGGCCGGCGAGTGGGACAACACGTGGCTCAGCGCCGGCTCGCCCGACAACATCCTGCTGACGGGTTTTCGCACTGACTCCCTGCGCTATCTGACGGGCCGGACGCTCGCCGACGTGGCCCGCATGCGCGACGCCGGCGCCGAGGAGACGGCGATGGACCTGGTGATCCAGGACGACAGCCGGGTGCAGGCCGTCTTCTTCACTATGTTTGAGGACAACATCCGGCGGAAAATCGCCGTGCCCTGGGTGAGCTTCTGCTCCGACGCCGGGGCGTACGCCACCGACGGGGTGTTCCTCAACTCCCAGCCCCATCCACGCGGATACGGATCATTCGCGCGGCTCCTCGGGATGTACGTGCGAGACGAACGCGTGATCCCGCTGGAAGAGGCGATTCACCGGCTGACCACGCTTCCGGCCGGCAACCTGGGGATCCGGGAGCGCGGCGCACTCGAACCCGGCTTCTATGCCGACGTCGTGGTGTTCGACCCGGAGACGATCGCGGACAGGGCCACGTTCGAGAAGCCACATCAGTACGCCGTCGGTGTGAAGCACGTGTGGGTGAACGGCGAGCAGGTGATCGCGAACGGCGGACCCACAGGGGCGAAGCCGGGCCGGGTGGTCAGAGGCCCGGGCTGGACGGGCTGGAGCGAGTGATCAGTTGTCGAAGAACCCTGAGATCTGCGGTCAGTCCGTTTCCTCGGGCGGTGCCTCGACCGCGAGGCGGTGCCGGTCCTCGTACAGGAAAGCGCCCGGAAAATCAGGTTCCGCATACTTCCGCTTGCCGCTCCAGGACTCGATGTCGAGGCGGAACACGCTCGTTCGCTTGAGCTCGCCCGCCGTGATCGACCGGTAGTCACGTCCCGGCTTCAGGTGTGGGGCGTACTTGTCGAGCAGCAACTGCAGTCCGTGCTCCGCCTCCTCCACGTCCGACACAATGGAAGCCGTTCCGAACACGACCACACCGCCGTATTCGATGCTGAACTCGAGGGCCTCGTCGGCCGGAAGCAGACGGCCCACCTCGTAGACGGTAAACGCGACCCTCGCGTCCGCCTCCACGTTGTCGCGCGTCCGGCCCGTGCGTGCGGTGTGCAGATAGATCGCCCCGCGATCTTCGTCATACACGAATATGTTGGAATTCACGTACGGCTGTCCGTCACGCACCGTGGCCAGGACTCCGACAGCCGATTCATGCAGGAATTCCCGCACCCACTCGTCGTCTGCCGCCCTATCGTTCCTTCGAAGCTCCGTACGCTTGTCCAGGAGTCCTCCGCTTACTGAACCTGTCCGCCGGCGCCGGGCTCGAGATCGATCGTCCGGTGCTCGTCCTGGACTTCTGAGACCAGGCGTGCGAGCCAATCGAGGATCTCGACGGACCTTTCCTCCCCGGCTTCTTCCCGGTCGCGTTGTTCCAACCCGACCATCTCCCTCAGCGCCTCCAGCATCGTCGGGGGGAAGAATCCGACCGCCTCGCGCACGGCCTCGGCGTCTCGACGGGCGAGAGCGCGGAGTACCGCCGCGAGCTCCGGGCGGTCCATCCCGTCGAATTCTTCGGCGACTTCGTTGGCCCACAGGGTGAGCCGGGCTTCCTGTTCCTCGGGTTTCATGACCACATCCGCGTATCGGTTGCCTTATGTTAACGTCCGGAGAGCTCGTGGGCTCCCGATACCTGCTAGAGGACGGTGCCGAGATGAACGACTACGACGCGTCCACATATGGTGACGGAGTTGCTGACGTGTACGACGGATGGCATTCCGGCGCTGACGTCGCGCCGATCGTCGACAGGCTGGCGGCACTGGACTTGATGGCGCGGCTGGCGGGCCTGCAGCTGCGTGATCGGTGGGGCGGCTGGAACGAGGAGTCGTTCACAGCCTCGAGCGGGAACCACGTCACGGTGTACGAGAGGCCCGGCTGATCCTCAGGGGGTATCCCGGCGGCTGGCCGAAGCAGCGGGGGCCACCGAGATCCACACCTCCAGCGACTCGGGCATCGACGGGCGAGCCCCACCCATCCCACCGGAACGGCCACCACCGCCCCTTCCGCCTCCCGGAACGCCTCCTCCTTTCATTTGCTCACGCATCGCAGCCCGGTCGAATTCCGGCGT
>JAUVTH010000303.1 GCA_030601615.1 Gemmatimonadota bacterium | reverse complement strand
GCTCAGCTCTTCGCAGGCAGGATCCCTCGGGGCCGTGGGTCACGCGGGCGTAGTGCCCCGTTGCCATGTACCGGCAATCCAGGGCGTCGGCCCGCCGGACAAGATCCCGGAACTTGGTGAAGCTGTTGCACCGCACGCACGGAATCGGAGTTCGTCCGGCTGCGTACTCCTGGACGAAGTCGCGGACTACGTCGTCCGCGAATTCCTTTTCGAGGTCGAATACCTGGTGCGGGAATCCAAGGGCTGCCGCCACCGCTCTCGCGTCCGAGATCCCCTCGAGACCGCAGCACTTCTGAGCCGGTCCGTTCGTGTCCGAGTAGCAGAAAGTCTTCATGGTGGCGCCGACGACCCTGCAGCCGGTTCGGACCAGCATTGCCGCGGCGACGCTGGAGTCCACACCGCCGGACATGGCGACGAGAACCGTGTCTCCGCTCACGTGCCGGCCTCTCTCAATCGGTGGACCGAGTTGGCAACGGCCGAGGCGGCCTTTCCGATGTCATCTTCCGTCGTGGTCGGACCGAAGCTGAACCGGAGCACGGCGTAGGGCCCATCGGGCGTGACCCCCATCGCCTCCAGGACGTGCGAACCGGTAGAGGAACCGCTCGCACATGCCGAGCCCGCGGATACCGCGAAGCCTGCCATGTCCAGCGCCGTGAGAAGAACCGCCTGATCACATCCGGGCACCCCGACGCTGAGCACGTTGGGAAGGCGCTCGGGAGCCTCCTCCGCGTGAACCCTCAGGTCAGGGATCGAATCTCGCAGGCTGGATTCCAGCTCGGTCCGCAATTCTCTCCAACGCTCCGCTGATGCCGGGAGAGCGTCGACGGCCAGGCATGCCGCCTCCGCGAAACCGGTCGCACCGAGGGGGTTCTGGGTGCCCGGCCACAGCGAGCTTTCCTGTGATCCGCCGTAGGACAGGGGCTCGAGCTCCACGTCTCCGCTGCGAACGAGCAGACCGATTCCGACGGGGCCGCCGATCTTGTGGGCCGTGGCGGTCAGCAGGTCGGCGGGAACGTCTTGCAGGGACACCGACAGCTTTCCCACGGCCTGAACCGCGTCGGTGTGGAACAGGGCACCGTGTCGATGTGCCGTATCACACAGGTCTCGAACGGGTTGCACGGTACCCACTTCGCTGTTGGCCCACATGACCGACACCAGGGTGGGTCGATCGTCCTCCCCCGCGAGCCGGTGCTCGAGCAGCTGCGGGTCGAGCCTTCCAGCCGAATCCACCGGCAGCACGTCCACGGCACACCCCTCGGCCCGCGCACGGCCGGCCGCCTCCAGGACGGCCTTGTGTTCCACCGCCGAGACCAGCAGCCGGGCCCCTCCGGCGTGGGCCCGGGCGAACCCGAGGACGGCAAGGTTGTCAGACTGTGTGCCACCACCCGTGAACACGACACTTGACCGCGATGTACCGAGCGTCTCAGCGAGACGGGACCTGGCCGCCTCGAGCGCCGCGGCTGCCTGCCCGCCGGGAGAATGAGTGGACGCCGGGTTGAAGTCAGCCGTGCCGATCAGGCGCTGCATAGCTTCCCAGACAGGAGGGCGCAGCGGCGACGTGGCCGCGTGATCGAGGTAGATCATGACGCCTGGTGCGTCACAGAGAGCGAACTCGCATGCGGGCGATGTCTTCGATTTCCACCGTTTCCTCGGTGTAGAACGGCTCGCCGTACGCACGCCGGATCAGGCTCCCGTAATGTCGACTCTGGCTTTCCACGAGGTCGTAAAGCGACTGGCCGGTCGGGAACGCTTCGCCGGCCTGGGTCACGTCATCGAACTGAGATGAGTACGAGCGTATGGCTTCCATCTTACGGTCGAACTGATCGGTGATATCCACGACGAACGTGGGCTTCACGGGGTCCTCCCGGAAGGCCAGACCATACAGGATCTTGTGCGGCCGGTGTGGCGGTTCGCCGTTGCCGTAGCGGGTGAGCCCGGCGAGAAAGCACGCGTCGCGACACAGCTCGGCGGCCAGCCTGTGATCCGGGTGGCGGCCCCTGAGGAAGGGCAGGATTACGACCCTGGGCTTGAGCGCACGCAGGATCTCGACGATCCGTTCGCGCGCGTCCACCGTGTTCATGACACCGGCGTCCGGTAGGCCGGCGTTCACTCTCTCGGCGATCCCGAGGAC
This sequence comes from Gemmatimonadota bacterium, assembly GCA_030601615.1. Taxonomy (GTDB): domain Bacteria; phylum Gemmatimonadota; class Gemmatimonadetes; order Palauibacterales; family Palauibacteraceae; genus Benthicola. The sequence continues at coordinate 384 of JAUVTH010000303.1, read as the reverse complement.
GCGACCTGCCCGGGCCGCCTCCTCGCCCCTCATCTCCGGGGTTCCCCGGGTACCGGTTTCGCCTAGCGTGAGGTCGAGGATCGCGGTTCGGTATCCCTGATCGGCGCAGCGGGCGAGGGCTCCACCGCACAGCAGCTCGGCGTCGTCCGGATGCGGCCCGACGGCCAGTACGTCCACCGCGCGCTCCATCATACGGTCCATCCCCTGTCTGGTAATAACGCGGAATCTTGAGCTCCGAGGAGCTCACTCATAGCGCAGCGCCTCGACCGGGTCCAGCCTGGCTCCCTTGGCGGCCGGGTACAATCCGAACCCGATGCCCGTGAAAACCGACGCCAGCAGGGCAATTACAATGGACCACAGGGGCACTTCCGCCGGCACCGGCGT
>JAUVTH010000052.1 GCA_030601615.1 Gemmatimonadota bacterium | reverse complement strand
CCGCCCGACCGTGGTCACGATCCAGCGCCCCTGACTCAAGTACAGGGCCGGCCGGTGGTAGTCCGGCGTCCCGCGATCCGTGCGCAGTCGGCCATTCGCCAGAGCGAGTTCGATATCGGCCGCGTCTGTGAATCGCGGCAGATCGTCCGCCTCGGTCACGTCGCGGAATCCGGGCGGCTCCTTCGTCACGAAGTAGCAGCCCAGAACCAGGTCATGGCTCGGTGCCGCGATTGGACGCCCGTTCGACGGCTTGAGCACGTGGTGGCGGGACAGCATCAGGACCCGGGCCTCGAGCTGCGCCTCGAAGGACAGCGGCACGTGGACCGCCATCTGGTCGCCGTCGAAGTCCGCGTTGAACGCCGCGCACACAAGTGGATGGATGCGGATCGCCTTGCCCTCGACAAGGACCGGCTCGAATGCCTGGATCCCCAGCCTGTGCAGCGTCGGCGCCCGGTTCAGGAGCACCGGGTGGTCCTTGATGATGTCCTCGAGCACCTCGTAGACTTTCGGGTCGTAGCGCTCTACGAGCTTCTTGGCCCGCTTCACCGTTTCCGCGTCGCCGCGACGTTCGAGCTCGTGGATGATGAACGGCTTGAACAGCTCGACCGCCATCACCTTAGGCAGCCCGCACTGGTGCAACTTCAGCTCGGGACCCACGACGATCACCGAACGGCCTGAGTAGTCGACTCGCTTGCCGAGAAGGTTCTGCCGGAACCGTCCCTGCTTGCCCTTGAGCATGTCGGACAGGGACTTCAGCGGCCGTTTGCCGCGTCCGCGGATCGCCTTGCCGCGGCGCCCGTTGTCGAACAGCGCGTCGACGGCCTCCTGCAGCATCCGCTTCTCGTTGCGCAGGATGACTTCCGGCGCCCGCATCTCGAGCAGCTTCTTCAGCCGATTGTTCCGGTTGATGACACGACGATACAGGTCGTTGAGGTCGGAAGTCGCGAAACGGCCTCCGTCCAGCGGCACGAGGGGACGCAGGTCCGGCGGAATCACCGGAATCACGTCCATCACCATGTGCTCCGGGTTGTTACGCTTCGCCGGATCGGCGTCGCTGTTCCGGATGGCGTCGATGACCTTCAGGCGCTTCAGCTTCTTCTTCTTGCGCTGCTTGGAAGTCTCCGTCGCGACTTCCACCCTCAGGCTCACGGACTCGGCGTCCACGTCGAGCTGACCCATCAGCGTGCGGATGGCCTCGGCCCCGATCTCGGCGCGGAATTCCGTGTCGTCCTCCTCACGCGCCTGGTCCGTGAGCTCCCAATACTCGTCCTCGGTCAGTACCTGGCGGAGCTCGACCTCGCGACTTCCCGGATTGGTGACCACGTAGGCAGCGTAGTAGATGACGCTCTCCAGGTCACGCAGCTTCATCCCGAGCAGGTAGCCCATCTGCGAGGGCAGCGTCTTGAAGAACCAGATATGCGCCACGGGCACGGCCAGCTCGATGTGCCCCATGCGCTCGCGCCGCACCTTCGACAGCGTGACCTCGACACCACACTTGTCGCAGACGTGTCCGCGATACCGGATGCGCTTGAACTTGCCGCAGTGACACTCCCAGTCCTTCACAGGCCCGAAGATCCGCTCGCAGAACAGACCATCGCGCTCCGGCTTGAAGGAGCGGTAGTTGATCGTCTCTGGCTTCGTCACCTCGCCGTAACTCCACGACCGGATCTGGTCCGGCGAGGCGATCTTGATCTGCATCCAGTCGAAGTCCGAAGAGCCGGCTCCGCGATGCCGGGGGAAATCGATCATCCTGTGTGACCCCTCTGTGGCTGAAAATACATCACTGCGCGAAAATCGAATCGTCGTCGCTGTCGCTGCCCAGCGTCACGCTGAGTCCGAGCGCCATGAGCTCCTTAACCAGTACGTTGAAGCTCTCCGGCACGCCCGGCTTGGGCAGGTTCTCACCCTTCACGATCGCCTCGTACGCCCGGCTACGACCCGTGACGTCATCCGACTTGACCGTGAGCATTTCCCGGAGCGTGTGCGCCGCGCCGTACGCCTCGAGCGCCCACACCTCCATCTCTCCGAAACGCTGTCCGCCAAACTGAGCCTTACCGGCCAGCGGCTGCTGGGTGACCAGGCTGTACGGCCCGATCGAGCGCGCGTGGATCTTGTCGTCCACCAGGTGGGAGAGCTTCATCATGTAGATCTCGCCTACGGTCACGTCCGCATCGAACCGCTCGCCCGTGCGACCGTCGCGCAGCGACATCTTCCCGCCCGGCTTGATCCCTGCCGCGAGCATGAGCTCGACGACCGCGGCGTCCAGTCCGTCCTTGATCGTTTTCTGACCGACGAGGCTCGCAGCCGCGGGCCAGCCCGCCTCCTTGAGCTTGCCGGCAGTAGACGCGCCTGAAGCGACCCGAGCCACTGCGAGGACGTACTTGCCGAAATCCTGCAGGAACGCCTTTGCCGCCCTGTCCGCCCCGCTCGTGAGATACGCGTCGAGGCTGCGTCCGAGCCCGGCAGGGTGACCGTTCTTCTTCGGCTGGAAGTCACCCTCGAATTGCTGAATCACCCGCACAAACGTCTGGATCATATCGGCGTCGGTGGTCGGGAGCGCTTCCTCGGGCGCGAGGAAGCGACCGGCCCACACGGCCCCACCCAGCTTGAGGAGTGCCCCTATCTCGTCTTCCGTGGCGCCCTGGAACACCGGAGTCTGCGCCCGGAAGCCGAGCTGCGCCGCCGCCCATCCGAGGTGGGTCTCGAGGATCTGTCCCACGTTCATGCGACTCGGCACGCCCAGCGGGTTAAGAACGATCTCGACCGGAGTGCCATCGGGAAGAAGGGGCATGTCCTCTTCCGGGACGACGCGAGCGATGATGCCCTTGTTGCCGTGACGGCCGGCCATCTTGTCGCCTACCGAGATCTTGCGCTTCTCGGCCAGGTATACCTTTACCAGCTGCACCACGCCGGGCGACAGCTCGTCCGCCTGGAACACCCGGTCAATGCCCTCCTCGGTGCGCTCGCGAATGCGCTCGATCCGTTGCTTGGCCTCGTCGATCACCCGGCGCGCCCGTCGGTTGGCAACGTCGTTCTTGACCTTGAGCGTGCTCAGGTCGACCTCGCCGAAGTCGATGTCGGCCACGACCTTCTTGCCCAGCTTCGTGCCTTCCTTGAGCAACGGCTCGATCGTGCCCCGCCGCAGGAGAAGCGCTACGGTCTGACCCTCGACCAGTGACTGGAGCTCCTCGTCGCGCGCCTCGGTGATTCGGTTGATCTCCTCGCGCTCGGTCTCGCGAAGCTTGGCGATCCGCTCCCCGTGCTCGCGCTCGAGCAGCGGATCATCGATCCGCCGGGAGAATATCTTCACGTCGATGACGGTGCCCTCGACGCCCGGCGGTACACGCAGCGAGCTGTCCTTCACGTCCTTCGCCTTCTCGCCGAAGATAGCGGTGAGCAGCTTCTCCTCGGGTGACAGCTCCGTCTCTCCCTTGGGAGTGATCTTCCCGACCAGGATGTCGCCCGTCTTGACGTTCGCCCCGACGCGCACGATGCCGCGCTCGTCAAGGTCGACGAGAGCTTCTTCTGCCACGTTCGGGATCTCGACCGTGATCTCCTCCGTGCCCCGTTTGGTGTCACGGACGTGCAGCTCGAGTTCCTGGATGTGGACGGACGTGAACGCATCGTTCTTCACCAGCGCCTCGCTGATGACGATCGCGTCCTCGAAGTTGTATCCGTACCAGGGCATGAAGGCCACGGTGACGTTGCGGCCGAGGGCCAGGGCCCCGAAGTCCGTCGCGGCGCCATCCGCGATCACTGCACCGGTCGCCACTTTGTCACCGGCCTTGACGATCGGACGCTGGTTGATCGCCGTGTCCTGGTTGGTCCGCCAGAACTTCTTGAGACGATAACGGTCGTACTGGGACAGCCGGGCCAGGGGCTCGTCCTCTTTCGCCCCCTTCCGGGCGCCCGTGTCGATCACGATCTCCTCGGCCGTGACGCGCGTCACGATGCCACCGCGCCGCGCGGTCTGCACCGCCGCCGAATCGGACGCGACCTTCTCCTCCAGTCCCGTGCCCGCGAGCGGCGCGTCCGGGAACAGGAGCGGAACCGCCTGGCGCTGCATGTTCGATCCCATGAGCGCGCGGTTCGCGTCGTCGTGCTCGAGGAACGGTATCAGCGCGGGCGATACGGCCACCAGCTGGTCCGGCACTACGTCCATGAAGTCGATCTCGTCCGGCGGGAGCAACGGATAGTCGTCCCGACGCCGGCACAGCACGAGGTCCTTCACGAAGCTTCCGTCCGGACTCACGGCCGCGTTTGCCTGGGCGACGGAGTAGTCCTCCTCTTCCGAGGCGGACAGCCATTTGATCTCGTCCGTGACGACCCCGTCGATGACTCTCCGGTACGGTGTCTCCAGGAAGCCAAGCTGGTTCAGTCTGGAGAACGTCGTCATCGACGTGATAAGACCGATGTTCGGTCCCTCCGGAGTCTCGATCGGACACATCCGGCCGTAGTGCGAATAGTGTACGTCCCGCACCTCGAAGCCGGCGCGCTCACGGCTCAGGCCGCCCGGCCCGAGCGCGCTGAGACGCCGCTTGTGCGTCAGCTCGGCCAACGGATTCGTCTGGTCCATGAACTGGCTGAGCTGGGAGCTTCCGAAGAACGCCTGGATCACGGCGCTCACCGTCCGCGCGTTGACCAGATCGTCGATGCTCATCTTCTCGGGATCGCTGTTGATCGACATCCGCTCGCGTACGAGCCGTGCCATACGCGATAGACCGACCGAGAACTGGTTCGCGATCAACTCGCCGATCGAGCGCACCCGGCGGTTGCCGAGGTGGTCGATATCGTCCGTGTACCCGCGGCCCTCGCTGAGCTCGATCAGGTAGCGCACGATCGCCACGAAGTCAGACGGCGCCAGCACGGTAGTGTCCGCCGACGGCACCGGTATGTCCAGAAGCCGGTATACGTCCCGCATCCGGTGGTTGATCTTGTGCCGGCCCACCCTGCCGAGGTCGTACCGCTTCGGGTTGAAGAACAGGCGGTCCAGCGCCGTGCGGGCCGTCTCGATGTTCGGCGCCTCGCCCGGGCGCACCAGCGAGTAGATGTTGCGAAGCGCGTCGGCCTCCCCCTTCGTGGGATCCTTGGCCAACGTGTTCTTGATCAGCGGCGACTCGCCCCGCGGGCCTCCGGTGAACACCAGGGCCTCGCGCACACGTTTCGACTTCAGATCGGAGAACATGTCGGGCGTGAAATCGGCGCCCCGCTTCGCGAGCACTTTGCCCTTATTCGGGTCGATGACATCGGCGGCCAGCATCGGCTGGATGCTCCAGTCACGCCGCATAGTGAGGTCCTCGAAGGTGCCCCGGAGCGGAATGAACGCGGCGCTCGAGAACACCTCGATGCGCTCGACTCCGGCTCTGAGGAGCCGGTCGTACAGATCGTCCGTGAGCTCCTCGCCCCGACGCGCCACGAATGCCGTCGGCTCGTCGAATACCGGCACTTCCTCTACACCGGCTTCCTTGAAGCGACGAGACAGCGTGTCGTCCAGGCACTCACCCTGCATGGCGAGGACGTCGTCGCCCGCGCTCACGTCGTCGGCGAGCCACATCGGCTCGTCCTTCGCCGGGTCGAAGGAGGTGAGGGCCTGCACTCGGGGCTCGCCCTCGTACTCCGCGTCCACGATGGACCCCACGAGGGGCGTACCGATCACCTCGCGCCGGATCGTGCGATCCTCGGAGATCTCTTCCAGCAACACTTCACGACGCTCGTAGAACAGCTCGAGAATGTCCGGGTCCGTGCCGTGTCCGAGCGCCCGCAGCAGGGCTGTGGCCGGGAACTTCTTCCGCTTGTCGATATGCACGTGGATCACGTCGTGAATGTCGAGCGTGAACTCGACCCACGATCCACGGAACGGGATGATCCGTGCAGAGAAGAGGCGCGTACCGTTCGGATGCACGGTCTCATCGAACACCACGCCCGGCGAACGGTGAAGCTGGCTGACGATGACGCGCTCTGCCCCGTTCACGACGAACGTTCCATGCTCCGTGAGCAACGGAAGATCCCCGAGATACACTTCCTTTTCGAGGATGTCCGCTGGCCTGCGCTCTCCATCGCCCAGGTCCTCCCACAGCACGAGCCGGAGCGTGGCCTTCAATGGAGCCGCAAACGTCATGTCTCGCTCCATGCACTCGTCGACCGAGTACTTCGGCTCGCCCAGCGAGTAGTCCTGGAACTCAAGCGAGAAGTTCCCGTTCACGTCCTCGATCGGGAAGATCTCTTTGAAGATCCGCTCGAGTCCCACGTCCTGCCGGTCGCCCTCGATGTCGGGCTGCAGGAGTCGCTCGAATGCCTGGATCTGAACGTCCAGGAAGTGCGGAGTCTCCATCGGAGAGATCAGCTTCGCGAAAGAGACCACCGATCGATTGTTATTCGGTTCAGCCAACTTGGTCACCCCTGGTGGTGAACCGGCCCGCCGGGCCGGCCAGTATACTGCTATTTGAAGGCACAGAACGCCCCGGCCCCCGGGGACCCGTTAACGAGCCGCCGGGGCGCAAAGGGCGCCGTACGAGCGCGAACTGCCTTCTTGTCTGAAGAGCTACGCATCTAGAGCCAACACTCGAGTTGTCGTGGCTGGGACCCTCAACGCGAGCCCCCCGATCACCACTACTTCAACTCGGCGGTGGCTCCCTGCTCCTCGAGCTTCGCAATGATGGCCTCGGCCTCCTCCTTCGAGACACCTTCCCTCACGGGCTTCGGGGCGTTGTCCACCAGATCCTTGGCCTCCTTCAGGCCGAGCGACGTAAGCTCGCGCACTGTCTTGATGACCTGGATCTTCTTCTGGCCGAATCCGGTGAGGATCACGTCGAACTCCGTCTGCTCCTCTTCAGCGCCGCCCGGCGCGGCTGCTGCACCCGCGGCCATAGCGACCGGCGCGGCGGCCGTGACGCCGAACTTGTCCTCCATCATCTCCTTCAGCTCAGCGGCCTCGAGGACCGTGAGCGAGCCAATTGCGTCGAGAAGCTCTTCAACCTTGCTCATGTTTTCGTGTACTCCCTGCCACTGTGTTCACCAAGTTAGGGGCCGGTCCCGATGGCTTCGGACCGTGCTCTCCCCGTGGGGATTCGGGACCCGTCCCTAATGCTCCCCCTGCTTCGCCACTTCTTCGACCATGTATGCGATGTCTCGGATGAGCGAATTCAACGCTCCCGCGATACCGCCCACGCCCGCCGTCAAACCGCCGGCGATGGCCGCCAGTAGATCGTCCATCGGCGGAAGCTCCGCCAGCCTCGTCACCTCGTCCACCGACACTGCACGACGCTCCACCACACCGATCTTCACGACCGGGCGCGCGTCGTTCGCCTTCGCGAACTCCCGCACGACTTTCGCCGGACCGACCGGATCCTGGCCTCCGAGCACGAGGGCCGTCGGGCCCTGCAGGTGCTCCGTGAGATCAGGCAGGTCCGTGCCCTCGAGGGCGCGAAGTGTGAGGGTGTTCTTCACCACCCGGTACTCGGCCCCGGCCTTGCGGAGCTTCCTCCGCAGGTCGCCAATCGCCTCGACGCTCAGGCCGGTGAAATCCGTGAGGTATACGACATCCGCGGAGCTCAGCAAATCCTGCAGCTCCTCGGTGATCGTCTTTTTTTGGTCCAGTTTCATTGCCATAAAGCCATCCCGACTTCCACCCGCGTCCGCTTGCGGATCGCGCGCTTACCGATACAGGTTCGGGTCGATGCTGACCCCCGGCCCCATCGTGCTGGAGACCGTAACACTCCGAATGTAGGTACCCTTAGCCGCCGACGGCCTGTTGCGCTTGATGGCTCCCATCAGCGCCTCGAAGTTCTCCTCGAGCGCAGCGATGGCGAAGCTCACCTTGCCTATGGGGGCGTGGACGATACCGGTCTTGTCGACCCGGAACTCGATCCGGCCCGCCTTGGACTCCTTCACCACGCGGCCGACGTCCATCGTCACGGTGCCTGCCTTCGGCGTCGGCATCAGGCCACGCGGTCCGAGAATGCGGCCCAGCTTCCCGACAATCTTCATCATGTCGGGCGTCGCGATGGCGACGTCGAATTCGAGCCAGCCGCCCTCGATCTTCTCCACGTACTCGGTGCCCACGTAGTCGGCACCGGCCTCCTCCGCCTCGCGGGCCTGGTCGCCCTGCGCGATCACGAGGACACGCACGTCGCGGCCCGTTCCCTCCGGCAGAACCACCGTACCTCGGACGATCTGATCTGCGTGCCTCGGGTCGACCCCGAGGCGAACCGCCACATCGACGGTCTCGTCGAAACGGGCAAACGCCATTTCCTTGACCGTATCCAGAGCCTCTCTCGGCTCGCGGGGCTGATCGAGGTCGACGGTTGCCGTGGCTGCCCTGTACCCCTTGCCGCGCTTCGCCATCAGTCCACCACCTCGATTCCCATGGAGCGGGCGGTGCCGGCGATCATCCGAGCCCCCGCTTCATCGTCGTTCGCGTTCAGGTCTTCCATCTTGATGCGCGCGATCTTTACCAGCTGATCGTGCGTGACCGTTGCCACCTTCTCCCGATTGGGCTCGGCCGAACCGGACTCCAACCCGAGCTCCTTCTTCAGAAGCACTGCAGCCGGCGGCGTCTTCGTGATGAAGCTGAAGCTACGATCCGCGTAGATCGTGATCACGACGGGGATGATCATCCCCGGCTGACTCGACGTCTTGGTGTTGAACTGCTTGCAGAATTCCATGATGTTCGCGCCGTGCTGACCGAGCGCCGGGCCCACCGGTGGTGCCGGCGTGGCCTGGCCTGCAGGAATCTGCAGCTTCACGAGCGCCATGATCTTCTTCTTCTTCGGTGCTGCCATAATATCCCTGCTCAGAATCCCCTGAGATGCGTATAGTCCAGTTCCACGCTCGTTGGCCGACCGAACAGGCTCACCTGGACGCGGACCTTGCCCTTGTCCGGGATGACCTCTTCCACCGTACCGCTGAA
>JAUVTH010000218.1 GCA_030601615.1 Gemmatimonadota bacterium | reverse complement strand
CTTCTGGAGCAAGGCGAGAACCCGGAGCAGAGTCGATTTGCCGGCGCCGTTAGGCCCGAGGACGGACAGAACCTCCCCGCCACGGATCTCCACGTGCTCGACGTCGAGCAGACGGGCGCCGCCTTCCTGAACGACGAGGTTGCGGCCCACGAGGAGAACCGATCCGGAGTTCGTCGTGGGTGATCTCAAGCGGGCAACGGGGTTCGAAGCCGCCGGACGTGCAGGAGGGTGAGCACCAGGTTCACGACGAAGGCGATGGCGAGGAGCACGATCCCCAGCGCGATCGCCACCTCGAAATTGCCCCGGCGGGTCTCGAGGACGATGGCGCTGGTCATCACTCTCGTTTCCCCGAGCAAGTTGCCCCCGACGATCATTACCGCTCCCACCTCGCTGATCACGGCGCCAAACCCCGCCGCGACGGCAGCCACCAGTGAAGCGCGGGCCTCGCGCAGGTGAAGCAGCAGCGCCTGCCAGCGATTGGCTCCGAGGCCCCGTGCCTGCATCCGGACATCGGGTGGGACGCTGTCCAGTGCCGCGAGGCTCACGGCCACGATGTATGGCGCCGCCAGCACGACCTGCGCGATGACCACGGCCGTGGGCGTATACAACAGCTCCAGTGGTCCGAGCGGTCCGGTGCGCGAGAGCAGCAGGTACACGACCAGTCCGACGACTACCGGCGGGAACGCCAATCCCGTGTTGACCAGGGCCACCACCGGCATCCTCAGCCGGAAGCGCGACAGAGCGAGTCCGACGCCGATCGGCAGGCCGATGAGAACGGCCAGCAGAAGCGCGGCTCCCGAGATGACCAGTGATCGCAGAACGATATCGATGACGTAGTCGTCGCCGGATATGAGGAGTCGCCACGCCAGGAGAAACGGGTTCACTGCCTGCCCAGCGCCCCGCCGCGCCGAATCCTGCGGCAATTCGAACGATATCAGCGAGAACAGGGGCGTCCCAAAGCGATCCACGCCGTAGGAAGCGATCGCCGACTGGGCCCTTTCGCTCAGTAGCCATCTCCACAGACGCTCCGCCCCGTCCCTGTTCGCGCCTGCCGTGGTCAGCATCACGGAGTAGAGGTTGTCGAGCTGCGAGCCGCCCGCGACCAGTACCTCGAGATCCGCTGCTCTGCCGACGAAGGTCAGCGTCGCCAGGTCGGTCAGGATGTAGGCGCGGCGCTCGGACGCGATCATGAGCGTGCTGCCCATGCCCTGACCGCTTTCCTGGTACCAGGAGCCCTGCGGTGTGACCCCGACGTCCTCCCACAGGGCGCGCTCACGCTTGTGGGTACCCGAGTCGTCCCCGCGGGACACGAACGGCGCTTTCTCCCGGGCGATCGCGGCGAAAGCGGCGGGACCGGGCTCCTCCTCGTCGATCGCCCGCAGTCCGGCGGGGTCATCGGCGGGACCCGCGATCACAAAGTCGTTGCGCATGAACGTGACGCGGCTGCGGCCGTGTCCGGCCTGCAGGAACTCGAGCTCGGCGGCCGGGGCGTGTACCAACAGGAGGTCAGCGTCGCCCCGGCGGCCGAGGGCCAACGCCTGCCCGGTCCCGACGGCCAGCACCTTGACGTCGAGGTCCGGGTTGTCCTTCTCGAACAGGGGAACCAGGGCGTCCAGCAGCCCCGAGTCGTACAACGACGTCGTGGATCCGATGACCACCGGTGTTCGTTCGATCTCACCGCCACAGGCGGTCGCCGCGAACAGCGATGCCAGCAGCACGATCCGGGTCCACAGCCCAGCGCCGATGCTTTTCAGGATAATCCCCTTCTCACGCAAACGGTTTCTCTCCTGCTATGCGGAGTGATATACTTCCAGACTGCACCGGGTGTCGACCGCCGGGACCCCAGGGGGCGATCCACGAGCCGACACCAGCACCCGTCCCAGAGGAGCGAGCATGGGAATCTACCGCGTCCTGTACTATTCCACCGTCACCGTGGGTAGCGGTGGCCGAATCACGATCCCGCAGGATATGCGCGACGATCTTGATCTGCAGGACGGCGATACGCTCACGGCCCGCATGGAGGGCAGTGAGACGGGTCAAAAACAGCTCACGATCTGGAAAAAGAGAGAAGGCTGACGGAGCGCGTGTGATCAGCCGGGCGCCTGCCCGAAGTTGATCGCCATAGCCCCGTAAACGAGGTCGATGTGCCCGCAGCGAATGAACCCGTGGCGCTGCATGAGTTCCGTCACTCCCCTCTGTGCCGGGTATTGCCGGAGCGACTCCGGTATGTACCGATAGGATTCCGCGTCGCGGTGCAGCAGCCACCCTGCCGCCGACGTGGACAGATCCAGATACCTCAGGTACCAACGGTCGAGCCACTCGGGCTCGGCCCGTCCGAAGTCCAGCGAGACCAACCGACCTCCCGGCGCCAGACACCGCAGGATCTCCCCGATGCACCAGTCGAGGTCCGGGAAATTGCGAAGACCGTAGCCGATGAGGACCCGATCGACGCTCTGGTCCGGCAGCGGGAGGTGCGTGGCGTCGCACTGCAGCCACTGCACCACCTGTGCTTTCTTCCGCGCCCTGCCGGTCGCCATCATCTCCCAGGTCAGATCGGCCGCGAGGACTGTCGCCCCGGGGAATTCATGTGCCGTTCTTATGGCGAAATCCCCTGTTCCCGCCGCCAGGTCGAGAACGACGTGCCCATCGTGAATCTCGGCCAGTCCGATCGCGAAACGCTTCCACGCCCGGTGCCGACCCATCGACATCACGTCGTTGGTCAGGTCGTATCGCCCGGCAATCCGGCCAAAAAGCGACCTGACGTAGCGGCGCTTCGAGGCCGAAGCACCGATCTGGCCCTGGATCCTGGTTGCCATGCTGTCGTGCGACATGACGTCAACGATCATGGCACGGGCCCTGCGCTGTCAATGTGGCCTGAATGGGAACATTGGAACACGGAAACCGTGCCCTCACGTTCGGGTACGAGCGTTACGTCAGACCAACGCGAGGTTCACCTGGGAGGATTCATGTCTGTCGAGAAACTGTGGAAACCGCGCCGGGTCGCTGGCGCGTCGATCGCCCTCCTCCTGCTCGCCCTCACGGCGACCGCGTGCAGCAACAAGCACGTGACACGGATAGAGCCGGACACGGTCACCGATCTTTCGGGCAAATGGAACGACACCGACTCCCGTCTGGTGGCGAACGCGCTGATCCAGCAGAGCATTAGCGGGCCGTGGCTCGAGCGCTACTACAACAACCACGGCGGTGATGCCCCTGCGGTGATCGTCGGTGATTTCCGGAATCGCACGTCCGAGCACATCGAGACCACCGTCTTCGTGCGGGACATCGAGTTCGCCTACATCAACTCCGGCCTCGTGACCGTCGTCGCGAGCGCGGAGGAGCGCCAGGAAATCCGCGGTGAGCGAGAGGACCAGCAGGAGTTCTCCCGCGCCGACACACGGGCCCGTCTCGGGCAGGAGCTCGGCGCAAACTACATCCTGCAGGGCGATCTCACGTCCATCGAGGATGAGGAGGAAACGGTTCGCCTGGGCGCGAAGCGTCAGGAGGCGATCGTGTTCTATCAGGTGGACGCCCGTCTGATCGACCTCGAGACGAACGCCGTCGTGTGGGCCGGTCAGCACGAGATCAAGAAGTACATCGAGCGCCAACCTTT
>JAUVTH010000302.1 GCA_030601615.1 Gemmatimonadota bacterium | reverse complement strand
ATGGCCTGCTCCAGGTTCGCCTCTTCGTCAGAGGTCGAGTTGAGCTGGATCACGGCGGCGAGAAAATCCACGAGTCAGCCGGTTTCCCCTATCCGAGGCGATAGTCGTTGAAGGTCCGCCACACGGGTTGGACGGGCCGGCTCTCCAGGTACTCGTCGATTCCTTCCTCCAGGGCCTTACGGTATACGCCGAAGGCACCATGGCCGGCTTCGGCCGTGCGATCCACCGCGTCGTCGTCGTGCGAATAGGAAACGATCAGACTGGGAGCGATGACGCCCCGCTTCATGATCTCCTGGAGGAACAGGGTGCGGAACGGCTGGGAGGGCTTACCCTCCGCATCCTTCGTCCCGTAGACGAGGCAGCACGGGCGCCCGAAGAGCTGTATGTGCTCCTCAAGGTCCTGATCGGCGATGGCGCGTGCGAGTCCATCCGCAAGTCGCTGACCCTGCTTCCACAGCGTCTCGATCACGGGTTCTTCCCGATACACCTTCATCGTGGCCAGCGCGGCGGCGAGTCCATGGGTTTCGGCCGCGTGTGTACCCGACAGGAGAAACACTCGCTCCTTGTCGTGCAGCAGCCCTCCGAGCTCCATGATCTCCTTCCTGCCGGCCAGCGCTGAGACGCTGAAGCCGTTCGCCAGGGCCTTGCCCCAGGCGCTGAGGTCGGGCACGACGTCGTGGAATGCCTGGGCACCGCCCAGGTGCCACCGGAACCCGGTGATCATTTCGTCGAAGATGAGCACGGTCCCATGTTGATCGCACAGATTACGGAGTTTGTGCAGGAAACCGTCCAAGGGCGGGTCGTACTTCTCGGGCTCCAGGATCAGACAGGCCAGTCGATCGGCATGATGCTCGAACAACTGTTCGACGCTCTCCAGGTCGTTATACCGGAAGGTCACAGTCAACTCGCGCGTGGCATCCGGAATCCCGGCCGACATCGGAGTGGTCCCGATGAACCAGTCATCCACTGAGAAGAACGGGTGGTTCGCACAGATCGCGACAAGGTCACGCCCCGTGTAGGCCCGTGACACTCTGACGGCGCCGGAGGTCGCGCTCGAACCATCCTTCGAGAACTTGACCATCTCAGCCCCCTGGATGATGTCCAGGAAAGCCTCGGCCGCCTCGAGCTCCATCAGACTCGGACGGATGAAGTTCGTACCGTCGAGCATCGCCTTCTGGGCCGCCTCGACGACGGGCGGGTAGGCGTGGCCCAGAGTCACGGAGCGGAGCCCCATGCCCCATTCGATGAACTCGTTTCCATCGGCATCCCACATGCGGCAACCTTCGCCCCGCGCCACGTACGGCAGCATGTGCGCCGGGTACTGATCGTCCCCCTTCGCGTACGTGTGTGATCCACCGGGGATCCGGGAATGGAAACGCTCGACCAGGGACAGGGATTTCGAGAAGTCCATGATGGTGCCTGTGTGTCTGGTTATCTGATTGAGTCCACCACCCGGTGGCTCACGTCGCCGGTCGCTACCCGAACAGCTTGTCCTGCTCCTGCCGAAGCTGGACCGTGAGCTGATCCTCGTCCAACTCGACGTCCTCGAGCGTGATCGGTCGATCCTGGGGCACCGGGCGCACGACCCGACTTCCTGCCGCCAGACCCATCAGTAGCAGGCCCTCGTCCGCGATCGTCGCGGTGTTGTCGATCTCTCCGTAGGCCATGAAACCACCGACCCCATCCAGCACATCTCCAGGCGACAGGTCCCGCTTCGCCACGGCCAGTACGTCGCACTGCGGACCGCCGCGCGGCGCAATGGATACGTCCTGCAGCAGGATGCCGCGAGCGGCCGTGAGAGGAACTTCGAGATGGGCCAGGTGAAACGGCGTGTAGAACACGTACAACGGCCCATCTCCCATCTTGAAGTAGCGCATGTAGCGCTGCCTGATCGGACTCTCGCTGTACCCTATCACGAAGACGCCGGGGCCCGGTTGGGCCCCCAGGAGGTAGTCCACCAGGCCGTGCTCCAGCAGCTCATCGAGCGGAAATGCATCCACCGCTTCCGTCACGTGCGCCCGTTCCGGGCCGTACATGCCCCGCTTCCCGACCCGGAATCCCGTCGCGTTCGCCACCACCGCCTGCTCCATGGCGATCTTGGTACCGTCGGCGAACGAGGTGGCCGCCTGCGGCGAAAGTCCGAACTTGGCCGCGAATTCCTTCTGCGTCTCGGGCGTCCGCCGCACATCCTGGAAGCCCTTCATGTTCCCGGCCAGGACCGGTCGGTACCCGATCGTGTCCACGAAGCGCAGAAGGTTCATGATCGAACCGGGTTGGTCACCGTCCGTCCCGGAATAGGTCAGGCCGGCCGCATCCGCCCGGGTCTTGAGCAGAGGACCCACCGTGGCGTCCATGTCCGCGTTCATCGTGACGAGAGGCTTTCCTCCGTCGATCGCGGCCAGCGCCACCCGGGCGCTGTGCTCGATGTCGATCGTGGCGTCGATGATCCCCTCGAGGGATCGGGACTGCGCGAGCACGGCCGGGTCGTCCGTCACGACGTGCCGCCCCGCGCGGACGTGCTCATCGAGC
>JAUVTH010000017.1 GCA_030601615.1 Gemmatimonadota bacterium | reverse complement strand
TACGTCGTGGACGGGCAGTCGGGAATCCAGGATCCGCGAGGAATGGAGGCCACGCGTCTCGAATCCCAGATCTGTGTCGTCACGGCCGGCTCGCCGGCGTGCGTCAACCTGCGCAAGGCGATCGATCGGGCCGGATACCGCACGGAGGAGCTGGTCCTGTCCCCGCTCGCCTCGAGCCTCGCGGTACTGTCGGAAGACGCGCGGCAGGCCGGTGTCGTGTTCCTGGAAATCGGCGGAGCGGCCACCGAAATGATGGTTTACCGGGAGGGCCGATTGCACCTGGTGGCCACGCTTCCGTGGGGTGGCGTCACCGTTACCAACGACATCGTGAAGGGCCTCGGGATCCAGCTCGCGGATGCCGAGGAGCTGAAACGGACTTGTGGATGCGCCAGCACCCGAGGTGTCGCAGACGAAGAGAAGCTGGATATCGCGGGGCCGACTCCGGGCACCACGCGCGAGGTCTCACGAGAGTTGTTGGCGCACATCATCGAGCAGCGTCTGGACGAGATGTTCGGCCTCGTCTACGAGGCGCTCGAGGAAAAGCAGATGCTCGGCACGCTGCCGGCCGGCGTGGTCCTGACAGGTGGGGGCGCCAACCTGGAGGGCATCGTCGAGCTGGCGCAGACCGTATTCAACATGCCCGTTGCCCTTGGTCTGCCCGGTGCCGGCCTGGAGGGCGTGGTCGAGGCGACCCGGGACCCATGCCTGTCCACCGCGGTGGGCCTGGCACTGTACGGCCGGATGCGGTCGAGCGAGACGGGTGGTGGGATTGCACTGCGGACACTCAGTCGGTTCACCGACTGGCTTCGCGACTTCTTCTGAGTCGGGGGCGAGGTCGGAGGTAGTTGAAAGAGATCGGAGCGAAGATGAACCTCAACACCAGTCGGGAGGGACAGATGGTATTCGAGTTCGAGCGTGAGACGACGCGGAACGCCCGCATGAAAGTCGTGGGTGTCGGCGGAGCCGGAGGGAACGCGGTGAACCGCATGATCGACGAGGCTCTCGACGGTGTCGAGTTCGTCGCGATCAACACGGACGCGCAGGCCCTCAGCAACTGCGAGGCCCACATCAGCCTGCAGATCGGCCGCAAGCTGACCCGTGGCCTCGGCGCCGGGGCTCGGCCGGAAGTGGGCCGCCAGGCCGTGGCCGAGAATGAGGAGGAAGTGCGCCGTGCGCTGGAAGGCGCGGACCTGGTATTCGTCACGGCCGGCATGGGCGGTGGCACGGGTACCGGAGCGGCTCCGCGAGTGGGACAGATCGCGAGCGAACTGGGTGCCCTGGTGATCGCCATCGTTACGCGGCCGTTCAACTTCGAGGGCAAGAAGCGGATGCGGCATGCCGAGATGGGACTGAGGGACCTGCGCCGCTCGGTGGACACGATGATCGTCGTTCCCAACGAGAAGCTTCTCTCCGTCGTCGGGAAGGGCACGACCTTCCGTGCCGCCCTCAAGAAGGCGGATGAAGTACTCCTGCACGCGACCCAGGGCATTTCAGATCTGATCAGCGTCACGGGAGAGGTGAACGTCGACTTCGCCGACGTACGCACGGTGATGTCCAATCGGGGCGCAGCGTTGATGGGTACCGGGGAAGCGACCGGCGACGACCGCGCAGTCGAGGCGGCTCAGCAAGCGATTTGCTCGCCCCTGCTCGACAACGTATCGATTAACGGTGCCACCGGTGTTCTCGTGAACATCTCGGGCGGGATGGACCTCGCCATCGACGAGGTGACCACGGTCAACTCCATCGTGCAGGAGGCGGCAGGCGACGAAGCCGAGATGATCTTCGGCGCGGTTCACGACCCGAACCTCGACGGCAGGCTCCGGGTGACGGTGATCGCGACGGGGTTCGGCGAGCAGGTCGAAGACGGACCCGCACCGTCACTGAAGGTCGTGCCCGTCAATTCCGAGCCGATCCTCAGGCCGAGGCTGGTATCGGTGATCGGCGGCGCGGCGCAGACGATCTCCCGGTCTCTGCCGGAGATCGGGAGCGCCTTCACGGGCCGGTCGCAGGTAGAGGATCTCGAGATCCCGACGTTCATTCGGCGCCAGATGGACTGACATCGGGCGGACACAAACACGACGGCAAGGAAGCTCAGCTTTGCGATTCAATGACGCGAGACCGGATCCGGATCGCGGGGACTACCGACCGCGAAAGTCGTGGTCGTCGAATACCCGTGGCTTAGCGGTTCCTGCTGTTGCCATTGCGGTTCTCTTTCTCGTAGGCTTCGGACTGCGGTCAATGCTCCGATCCCGTACCGGGCCTGATGACGAGAACGTTCGGACGGTGTACGTACCCGCTCCACCTCCTCCCGAGAGCGTGTACGACACCCTGAGGTCAGGAGAGACGCTGGCGCAGGTACTGGATGGCCGGGGATTCTCGCCGCAGGAAATCCATGAGCTGATCGAGGTCGTGCGTGAGTACAAGAACCCGCGCACCTTCCGGCCCGGTGTGGTCATGCAGCTGACCGGCCAGCCGGGCGAACAGCCCGAGCGTATTCTCCTCCAGCTCAACCAGGACTCGTTGCTGCAGCTCGACTCGGACGCCGACGGTTGGACCAGCGACATCGCCACGGTGCCCATCCGTGTGGACACACTCCTCCTGGGGGGGCTGATCGAGACCAGCCTGTGGTATGCGAAGCTGTCCGGAGAAGTGGAGCGCCTGGGAGAGGGCGAATTCCAGGAGTACGTGTACGACCTGGCGGACGTCTTCGCCTGGAAAGTCGATTTCACGCGAGACATCCGTCGCGGAGATGCCTTCCGGGTGGCCATTGAAAGAGAGCTCCGTCCTGACGGCACGCTCCGGGCCCGTCGGTTCATCGCGATCGAGCTGCGGAATCGCGGACGGGTGCTCTCGGCCATTCCTTACACCCGCCCGGGAGGGCAGCGGCACTACTTCGACGTCGAGGGCGAGGCCCTGCGCGGAGTGTTCCTGCGGTATCCCGTGCCCTACCGCATCACGAGCGGGTACTCCAACCGCAGGTTTCACCCGGTCCTGAAGCGATACCGCGCGCACCGCGGCATCGACTACGGTGCACCGCACGGAACCGGGGTCAAGGCGACGGCGTCGGGAACCGTGACTCGGGCTGGCACCTGGGGCACGTACGGCCGGATGGTGGAGATTCGTCACACTCATGGCATCCAGACGCGGTACGCGCACCTGAGCTCGATCGTGGCCGGAATCCGCGTTGGGGCACGGGTGGAGCAGGGGCAGGTGATCGGCCGGGTGGGCTCTACCGGACTCTCGACGGGCCCTCACCTTCACTACGAGTTCATCCAGAACGGAGCCCACAGGAATCCTTCGAGCATGAATCTGCCGTCCGCTCCTGCACTCGAGGAACAGTACATGGACACTTTCCTCGTGAAGCGAGACGCGGCTCTCGATCTCCTGTCCGGCGTGGACTTGCCGGTGGCCCGGTCCGATGAGGTCGGCCCCGCGGTAGCTGACTAGCAGGCTGCTGAAGGCCTTCCCTGATGCCCGGGCTGGCATTCGTAACGGCTGGCGTTCTGGCGATCGCGGTCACGTTCTGGTGGTACGCACACCGCGAGGAAAAAGTCCCTGGCCGGGGGCTGGCCGGTCTCCTCCGCGGCACCGCGTTGTTCCTCATACTCTCGGCCCATTGGTTGCCTCCATTCGGCGGACACACCGACGGTTCACCCACGACCGCGATACTCGTGGACGTCTCCCTCAGCATGCGTTACCCGGCGGCCGCAACGGGTGGTGTGACGCGAATGCAGCGTGCGCGCGAAGCCGCCAGCGACCTCCTGGCGTCGAGGCACGCTCCCGACCTGTGGGTGTTCGCGGGCTCTGCGTCGAGGCTCGACCCCGGGGATCTCCAGGAGCTGCAGCCGGGGGGAACGGCCACTCGCGTGGTTCCAGCGATCGAGCAGGCCCGGGCCGCGGGCGCCGATTCGTTGATTCTCGTTACCGACGGTGAGCTCTCCGATCGCGAGGAGGCGCGACGGTTGGCCCGGCGTCTCGGAATCCCGCTACGAGAAGTTCGCGTTGCCGAGACCACCGCCCGCGTGGGAATTCGGAGGCTCGTGGCTCCCGGGACTGTGACGGCGGGCGACACGCTTGAGCTGCGGGCGGAGATCGTGTCGACCGGGATGACGGGAAGCCCCACCCGGGTTTCCCTGAGCTTCGGTGAGGGACAGACCGTCGAGACGACGATCGCGACTCCGGCGTCGGGACGAACCGCTGAAGCCGTGTTCCGCGTCCTCGTCGATCCAGCCGGTGACAGCATCGAGTGGCGATCGTTCGACGTCCAGGTCGTCGGCGTGAAACCACCCTGGGACGAGGCGGCCCGCGCCCGTGTCTGGATTCGGGTCAGCCCGCAGCCGACTGGTGCCGTGGTAGTCTCCGTGGACCCAGATTGGGAGGCAAGGTATCTCCTCCCGTTGCTCGAACGGTCGGTTCCGGGGGGCGCTCGCGCGTACCTTCGAATCGACGACGATCTGTACCTGCAGGCCGGCCCCCGGCCGGCCCCCGGTGTCTCGGAGACGACCGTACGCAGGGCCGCCGGGAAGGCCATGCTGCTCGTCGTGCAGGGGGAGCCGGGCCGGTTGCCTGCCTGGCTGGCGTCCGCTGCAGCCGGGCGCCCGGCGGTGCTGCATTTCGTTCGGGGTCCGGGCGCGGTGCCCGGCACGGATCTCACGATCCAGGAAGCGCTGCCCGGCGAGTGGTACGTGGAGGTGCCTCCGTCGGCGAGTCCGGTGTCCGCTCATCTCCTGGGAGTGGGGACCGTAGACCTTCCGCCCTTGCCTCGCCTGTTCGAATCGACGGGACGTTTTGACTGGACCGTGATGTCGGCGCGCCAGGATCGACGTGGCGCCACGAGGCCGGTTGTGCTCATGGGATCCACGGGCGACCGGCGTTGGGCCGTAGTCCACGGAGAGAGCACCTGGCGCTGGGCGGCCCGCGGAGCGCTCGGACTTCCACTGTATCGCGGGTTGTTCAGCGGTATGGTGGATTGGCTGGTGGAGCGCACCGTGACGCAGCCGGTGCGGCTCCAGGATCCGTCGCCGGGGCATGGAGAGGCTCTCCAGTGGCGCTTGACCCCCGACGTCCGGGATCTTCGAATCGAGGTGGAGGATTCGTCCGGCCGGGTGGTATGGTCGGACAGTCTGTCGGGCCCGTCGGAGTCGTTCGACGGGCCAACACTTCCCACCGGCGACGCCCGGTTCGTCGCGGAAGGGAGAAATAGAAGCGGTGACTTTCGCGTTGTGAGGCCGTTCCATGTTGGCGGTGGTGACGAGAGCCTGCCCCGGCCTTTCGGCCCTGCTCTGGACGTGCGGCCCGCGAAGGCCGAGGACGGGAGTACCCGCGGCCCGCGAGGGGGGACCCCGGTCTGGCCGTTCGCAGCTGCCATCGTCATGCTGTGTGCCGAGTGGCTGTGGCGACGAAGGGTAGGACTGCGATGATACTGGGGGTGGAGTGAGCGGAGACGGGATGAGCCTGCGCGGACAACGGCGCGGCAAGTCGCTGTGGCAGAAAATAATAGACGTCTCTCTGACCGACGTGTCGGTGCTCGTGAAGGGGATCGACGAGGATTCGATCGAGGAGTTGGAGCGCATTCTCCTCGAAGCGGACTTCGGGGTCGACGCTGCCACGGACCTGGTCGATGAGCTGGAAACCGCCGCACGCCGGGGCAGGGTGAAGACCGAAGCGCAGCTGCGGGAGCTGTTGTCTGGCCGTATCAGGGAAATCCTCACCCCGGCCGGCGATCGGGCGGCGGAGCCGCGGGAATTCAGGGCGGTGGACGCGTCGACTCCATACGTGATCATCGTCCTGGGCGTGAACGGGACCGGAAAGACGACGACGGCTGCGAAGCTCGCCCGTCGCGCGATGGACGAAGGACTCACGGTGACCCTGGCGGCGACGGACACGTTTCGCAGCGGTGCCCAGGAGCAGCTTCGGATCTGGGCGGACCGCCTGGGCGCCGGGTTCGTCGGCGGTCAACCGGGCGGCGACCCGGCGGCGGTGGCCTACGACGCGGTGGAGTCGGCAGTGGCGCGCGGCTCGGACGTGCTGATCATCGATACGGCCGGACGCCTGCACACGCAGACCAATCTCATGGAGGAGCTCTGCAAGATCGACCGGGTGACGGGTCGTCTGCTGGAGGGAGCGCCCCACCAGCGACTCCTGGTGGTCGACGCCACGACCGGCCAGAACGTCTTGAATCAGGTTCGTGAGTTCGGGCGGGGTCTGCCTCTGAGCGGAGTCGTGCTCACGAAGTACGACAGCTCCGCTCGAGGGGGAACGGCGGTCGCCGTGAGCCGAGAATTCGGGATTCCGGTCCGATACCTCGGCACGGGCGAGGGTGAACGGGACCTCGAGACATTCGACTCCGACACGTACCTGGGCAAGCTCCTCGGCTGACATGTCCCGGCGACGCAGCGATCTGCAGCGATCCGTCCAGTACCTGAAAGGGGTCGGTCCGCGGCGAGCGGAGAAGCTGGCAAAGATCGGCGTGCGAACGGCGCACGACTTCCTGTACCACGTCCCGCACCGCTACGAGGACGCCACCACCGTAGCGAGCATCGCGTCTCTGAAACCGGGTGACGACGCGAGCATCATCGGGCGAGTGGTGTCCAAGGGCGTGATCCCGACCCGGCGGCGGCTGCGCATCTTCCACGCTGTGCTCAAGGACGACTCCGGCCTCATCGAGTGCGCGTGGCCCGGCCAGCCGTGGCTCGACAACACGATTCACAAGGGCGATCTGCTGCTTGCCTCCGGGTCGGTCGGCTTCTACCACGGCAGGCAGATGCGTCCCCGTGAGCATACGCTGCTCGCCTCCTCCCGCGAAGCGGACGCCGGGATGGGGCGCGTCTTCCCCGTCTATCGGGCGACCGAAGGGTTGAGCCACAGGCAGATCCGGTCCATAGTCGATGCCAACCTTGACGGGCTCCTGGAGGAAGTGGAAGACGCGGAGCTGTTCAGTCCCGACTGGCGACAGGCCGTTGGGTTGATGCGGCTGCCCGAGGCGCTGGAGAAACTCCATCATCCACAGGCTCTGTCGGAAGTGGCTCCCGCCACGAGGAGATTGGCCTACGAAGAGCTTTTCTTCCTTCAACTGCTGCACGCCCGGGCCCGGCACCGATACCGCAGTCGGAGGTCCGGACTCGCGCTGGACGCGCCCGCCGAGCTGACCGATCGGCTGCTGGCAGCGCTGCCCTATGAGCTCACGGGGTCCCAGCAGAAGGTCTGGGCGGAGATCCGGTCCGACATGGAGCGGCCCACGCGCATGTACCGTCTGCTTCAGGGTGACGTGGGCTGCGGGAAGACGGTGGTGGCGGCCGCCGCGATGGCACGCGCGCTGGACTGTGGACGGCAGGCCGTCATCATGGCGCCGACCGAACTGCTGGCCGAGCAGCACCAGCGGACACTGACGGACCTGCTGGCGCCCATCGGAGTGGTTCCCGTGCTCCTGACGGGATCGGTAACGGGCTTGAAGAGGGCTTCGGTGCTCGAGGATGCGCTGAGTGGTGAAGCCCGCGTGATCGTGGGGACGCACGCTCTCATTCAGGACGGCGTGGAATTCGGGCGGCCCGGGCTCGTCGTGATCGACGAGCAGCATCGTTTCGGCGTGGAGCAGCGTCGTGCGCTTCGCGATGCTGGAGGAGAAGCCGACACGCTGGTGATGTCGGCCACGCCAATTCCCCGTTCGCTGGCGCTGGCCATTTACGGAGACCTGGACCTCAGCGTGATCGACGAGATGCCGCCCGGACGTAAATCGGTGATCACGGGTGTCCGTGGTCCCGGCGACCGACCCGCGGCGTTCGAGTTTCTTCGCGGTCAGCTCGCGGCCGGTCGCCAGGCGTACATCGTATATCCCCTCATCGAGGAGTCGGATTCGATCGAGGCGGCGGCCGCAACCCGCGCGGTCGAAGATCTCTCGGTCTTGTTTCCGGAGTTCCGGCTTGAACTCCTGCACGGCCGGATGAGCAGCTCGGACAAGGACTCCGTGATGCGCCGATTCCTGGCCGGGGAGACGCAGGTGCTCGTGGCCACGACCGTGATAGAGGTCGGGATCGACGTGCCGAATGCGACGGTGATGCTGATCGAGCACGCCGAGAGGTTCGGGCTCGCCCAGCTGCACCAGCTCCGAGGAAGGGTGGGGCGCGGCGCCGATCAGAGCTACTGCGTGGCCTTCTACTCCGGGGAATCCCCAGCCGAGCGCCTGCGAGCGTTCGCGAGCACGACCGATGGCTTCGCGCTCGCCCGGGAGGACCTGCGCCTTCGCGGCCAGGGAAACCTGTTCGGGGCCGAACAGCATGGTCTGCCGGCGCTGCGTTTCGCCGATATCGAACGGGACTACGAGCTTCTGGAGCATGCGCGTGACCGGGCTAGGGCCATGGTTGACGCGGATCCGGAGCTCACCTCCGGGCCTAATCGAGGGTTCGCCCGCGTTCTCGCCGAGCGCTACGCTGATCAGGCAGCCCTGTTCGCCGTGGGATGACGTTGACCCGGCTTGATGCCGGATCCAGGAGCCTGTCCGAGTAATGGGGTGCGGCCGCGCACAGGGGGCTTACGCGTGTTCAGCGTAGGAGCGACGACGAGTCGTAGCAGGGCTACGGCGAGGAGGAGAGACACCCGATCAACCGCGTAACCCCCCTGTGCCCTTCGGGTTAGGGCGGCACAGGGCCATCTCTGTCGTTGGCGCCCCTCGACGTAGCTATGGCTATGTCTTCGGGGCACCGCCTATGATTTGGCCGGGGCACCCGCCGCAGGTGGGTCGGCGCACCTAACGCGGCTCGCCCCATTACTCGGACAGGCTCCTAGCTTCGCCGCCGCACACCGACCGCAACTACGGAATGCCAGAAATGGAAAGCACCATCACCAGCGTACGTGACCTCGCCGCTCATGCGGGCTGCGAGGTAACGCTCCTCGGCTGGGTCTCGCAGCTTCGATCCAGCGGCAAGATTGCCTTTCTCGGCCTGCGCGATGGGACGGGAACGGTCCAGGTGGTCATGGCCCGCAACGAGGTAGACGGTGCGTCCTGGGACGCGATTGCCGACCTGTCCTACGAGAGCAGTGTCCGCGTGGAAGGTACCGTCCGGCAGGACGACCGGGCGCCGAGCGGTTACGAAATCACCGCGAGCGCCGTGGAAGTAATCGGTCCTTCGAACGAGTATCCGATACAGCCGAAGGAGCACGGAGTAGACTTCCTGCTCAACAACCGGCACTTGTGGCTCCGACACGATCGCCAGACGGCGATCATGCGCGTCCGGGACGAGGTCGTGAAGGCGATTCGTGACTTCTTCTATGAGCGCGACTTCGTGCTCGTGGACTCGCCGATCCTTACCGGGGCGATCGGGGAATCGGCCGATGCCCTGTTCAGCACAGAGTACTTCGATCTGGGCACCGCGTACCTCGCTCAGACCGGACAGCTGTACGTCGAAGCGGCTGCCGCCGCATTGGGAAAGGTCTATTGCTTCGGGCCCACCTTCCGCGCGGAGAAGTCGAAGACCAGACGCCACCTTACCGAGTTCTGGATGGTCGAGCCCGAGGTTGCCTGGCTTGATTCCGAGGGCAACATGCAGCTGCAGGAAGATTTCATCTCCTACGTCGTGGGCCGGGCGCTGGAGCGGCGCAGAGACGAGCTCGAGCAACTGGAGCGTGACGTCACTCGCCTCGAGGCGATCACGCCGCCGTTCGACAGGATCAGTTACACCGACGCCGTATCGGTGCTCAAGGAACGAGGCAGTGCAATCGAGTGGGGCGCCGATCTCGGAGCCGAGGACGAGACCGTGCTTACGGACGGCCGCGACAAGCCCCTGTTCGTGTACGACTATCCGCGCGAGGCCAAGGCGTTCTACATGAAGGAGAACCCCGACGATCCCCGCACCGTGAAATGCAACGACCTGTTGGCCCCCGAGGGGTATGGCGAGATCATCGGAGGAAGTCAGCGAGAGGATGATTACGATCGCCTGCTGGCCCGAATCCGTGAAGAGGGTCTTCCCGAGAAAGTCTACGACTGGTACCTGGATTTGCGTCGGTACGGGACTTTTCCGCACAGTGGATTTGGACTCGGTCTCGAGCGAACGGTCGGCTGGATTTGCGGTGTCCCGCACCTCAGGGAAACGATCGCCTTCCCGCGTCTGATGAGCCGACTCACGCCGTGAATCGACGGCTCGTAACGCGGCCACCCAGGGTTCTTCAGCAGCCTGTCAGTGAAACGAATCCGCACCGACGTGCGTAGAGAAGAGGCGAGAGGAGGCAACATGGAACTGATCGCAGCACTGATGCTCGCGGCTGCCGGGGCCGGAATGGGCGTGAGCTATGTGAAGGTGAGAGAATTCGTCAAGACCAGGCTGCGCTTCGTGGACGCGGCGCAGAAGCCTGCGGCGCCCTGGATCGCCGGCATAGCCGGGGTGATCGTCGCCGCTCCGGTGGTGGCGCTGCTGCCTGTCCTGGGGTCGGTCACGGCCGTGGTCTACGGCGTGGTAGTGGGTGTGGGTGTGCGAAGCGGTCAGAAGCAGGTAAAACAGCTCACGGGCGGCTGATCCCCGCCGCCTTCACGCGTTCCCACAGCTCGTCCAGCTCCTGAAGGCTCGCCTTCCGGGGGTCGAGGCCTTCCCGGTGGGCCAGTTCCAGCACGCCTCGAAACCTGCCGGCGAACTTCGCAGCGGAGCGCTCGAGGGCCGTCGTCGGGTGAACGCCCGCGAGTCGGGCGACGTTAACGGCCGCGAACAGTATGTCGCCAAGCTCGTCCTCCACGCGCGGATCCACCTCATGCACCCGGTCCGTCATCGGCTCTGCCGATTCCTGGAGCGATTCCCTCAGCTCGCGCAGCTCCTCGTCCAGCTTGTCCAGGGCGCCCCACACGTTCGGCCAGTCGAAGTTGAGGCCTGCGGCGCGGTCCTGCATGCGCAGAGCTCGGCTCAGGGGCTCCAATCCGGCGGGGAGGCCGTCGAACGGATCGGACGGTGGCCCGGACTGTTCGCTGTCCCCTCCGGCCGCACGATCCCTTTGCGCCGCCTTCAGCTGCTCCCAGTCCGGGGCCTCCTCCGCGTCGCCGTATACATGCGGATGGCGCTCCCGCATCTTGTCCTCCAGGCCGGCCACGACGGACGACGCGTCGAACGTGCCACGCTCCTCGCCCAGCACGACCTGGAACGCGACGTTGAGCAGAAGATCTCCGAGCTCGCGGCTGAGCTCACGGTCCCGGCCCGAGAGAATCGCATCGGCGACTTCGTGAGCTTCTTCCAGGAGATAGGGCCGGAGACTGTCAGGCGTCTGGCGCGCGTCCCACTCGCAGTGATCGCGCAGGTGCCTGACGAGGGCGAGGCTCCGCCCGAGGGTCGCGTCTCCGGGACGGGCGCGTTCCATGTGTTCCGCCTCGGCCCCGCTGGGGCCCGGAATCCGTTGCTCAGGGGACATAGGCCAGATATACTATGCCGGCCTTGAAAAACGTGCCAATCGAAGTGACCGAGCGCGCTTGGATGGAAGTGGATCTGGGCGCGTTGCGCAGGAATAGCCGGGTCCTCTCGGAGCGTGTTGGCGCCGGGTGCCGTCTCCTTCCCGTGGTAAAGGCCGACGCCTACGGTGTCGGGATGGAGCGCGCCGTGCGCGCCCTGCGCTCGACAGAGCCCTGGGGCTTCGGGGTAGCCACGACTCAGGAGGGGAGAGCCCTTCGCCGCCTCGGTTGGGAGGGGCCGGTGATCGTTTTCGCGCCGACGCTCCCCGCGGACGCCGAGAGCCTCAGGATGGAGCGCCTCGAGCCGGTGGTCTCCGGCATCGAGGCGCTGCTTGGTTGTGCGGCGTGGGATGGTGGCGAGGTCCTGCCGGTTCACCTCGAGGTCGACACGGGCATGGGGCGCCTGGGGCTCGCCTGGGATTCAGCCGAGGAGTGGTCGCGCGAGCTGGCCGACGCATTGACCGGTGGGACCATGAGACTGGCAGGTACACTGACCCACTTCCATTCGGCCGACCTGCCCGACGACTCGACGGACACGCAGTGGTGCCGTTTTCAGGAGGCGCTGGATGCCATGCGGTCCGCCGGAGTGGAGCCGGGGCTGGTTCACGCGGCCAACAGTGCGGCCGCGATGCTCCACGGTGAGACCACGGCCGATCTGGTGCGACCGGGCATCTACCTGTACGGTGGAGGGTCCTGGGAGCCCCGGGCCGCTCCCGTGGTGAGCGTCAGGGCCCGGGTCCTGGCGGTCCGGGACGTCGCTGCGGGCACGACGGTGAGCTATGGGGCTACGTGGACGGCTCCGGCGCCAGCGCGGCTGGCCACTCTCGGTATCGGGTATGGTGACGGTCTGCGGCGTGAGCTGTCGAATCGGGGCCGGGCGTTGGTCCGTGGCCGGGAGGCACCGATTCGTGGTGTCGTGTGTATGGACACGACCGTCGTCGACGTCAGCGGCAGAGATGACGTTCGACCCGGTGACGTGGCGACGCTGCTCGGGGCCGACGCGAACGAGATGATCGGACTCGCCGAGATGGCCCGGCTGTGCGACACGATCGACTACGAGATCCTGACCGGTTGGGACGACAGGCTGCCCCGGCTCGAACTGGATCACGAAGGAATGGACATCGACGGCGACCTCGTCGCCGAGGCCCTCGAAACGATACGAGATGGCATCTGACACCAGGCTGCAGGAACTGAGGGCCCAGGCGCTTCGCGCCATGGAGAGCGCGTACGCGCCGTACTCCGGTTTTCGGGTCGGCGCGGCCGTAGAGTCGGTCGAGGGCGGGATCTACGCCGGGTGCAACGTGGAGAACGCCTCGTTCTCGGCCAC
>JAUVTH010000009.1 GCA_030601615.1 Gemmatimonadota bacterium | reverse complement strand
CTGCCGGCGCCTCCGAATCCTCTACATCGAACATCGGAAACTGCTCCGCGGCGGCCGACTCCCCGGTGACCTGGGGTCCCGACGGTTCGGGAGCGCTCCGATCTCCGGGAGGCCGTTCTGTTTCCTGGCCGGAGAGCTTGTTCGGATCCAGCCAGTTGCCGGGCTTCCCCGCACGGATGTCCTTCAGGAGATCCCGGCCGGGAAGATCCCGAGTGGGATCCACTTCTTCCAACTCGCGCTGTATCTGGTTCAGGCTGCGGCGGAATTCTCGCATGGCGGAGCCCATCGAGCGGGCGATCTCCGGGAACCGCTTGGGACCGAAGAACACCAGGACGATCGTGAAGATGACCACGAGCTCAGAGATGCCAATAGAACCGAGACCCATGGCGCGCGGCCCCGCTCAGTGAGACAGAAGGCGGAGTACTTCCTCTCCGTAGAACATCCTTATGTAACGTACCTGAATCGGCGTCACGCGGCGAACCGCCCAGACGAGCTCGACGTCGTTGGGTTCGGCCGGATCCGTACGAAGACGCATGCCGCACTCGCTCGGCAGGCGATTCCCTTTGCGGAGATTGCACCGGCTGCACGAGGTGACGACGTTCGTCCACCGGTTGTTTCCGCCACGGGAAAGGGGCACGATGTGATCCCGCGTCAGCGACTCCCGGTACCCGAGGTCACGGCGGTGACGCCCGCAGTACTGGCAGCTGTACCCGTCCCGGGCGAACAGGAACGTGTTGGTGACCTGGCGACGGAGGCGGCGCGGAACATGTACGTAGCTAACCAGCCGGATCACGACGGGAGCTGGATAGTGGGCGGACTCCGAACGGAACGGACGCTCCTCATCCACTTCCAGCGCTTCCGCCTTGCGATCGATCACGAGGCGAAGCGCCCGGCGGACTGAGATTACCGTCAGCGGCTCGAAAGACGCGTTGAGTGCGAGACAACCCATGAACCTGAGTCGACCTCCTGTTCTGTCGCAGCAGTTTAGGCGAGGCGCGAGCGGGGCGTCAAGGTGCCGGAGAGCCGCGTGACGCCCTCGGCCGTGTTCTGCCACGTCGCCCTCCCACGGCCCGTGTTCCAGACCTTCGTGTACCGCGTTCCGCCGCACCTGGAAGTAGGTGCAGTTCCCGGGGCTCGGGTTCGCGTGCCATTCGGACGGCGACGCGAGATCGGAATCCTGGCCGCGATAGCCGACACGCCGCCGGACCGACAGGTAAAGGACGTGACCGAACTGCTCGACGACGAGCCGGTGCTTTCACCCCCCCTGCTCGACCTGTGCCGCTGGACGTCCCACTACTACGCTGCGCCGCCGGGCCTCGTGTATCGGGCCGCTCTTCCTCCGGGACTACTCAGCGAAAGGCAGCCGGCCGGCACTGCCGAGCTGAAGCGCCAGGTGGTCGAGATCGTCGGAGAAGCACCCACGTTGATCGAGCGGGACGCCCTCTTCGGGCGGGCGCGCAGGCAGAGAGAGGCGTTCGAGACCCTCGAGGCCATCGGGGGCTCCGCCGCCGTCGCGCACCTCGAGAGCCATTACGGTTACAGCCGCGCCGTGCTGGGCAGCCTCGTCGATCGAGGGCTCGCCAGGATCGTCATGGAGACTGTGAGTCGCGACCCGTTCGCCGGAAGCGGTGAAGACGTGGAACTCCCGCAGCGCCTGAATGCGAAACAGATCGAGGTGTTGGCGGGCCTCACTACTTCGGCGCGGCGCCCGGACCCCGGAGTGGCGTTGTTGCGCGGGGTCACGGGTTCCGGCAAGACCGTGGTGTACCTGCGGCTCATCGAGAGCGTACTCGAACGCGGCCGGTCAGCGATCGTTCTCGTGCCGGAGATCGCGCTGACACCGCAGACCGTGCAACGTTTTCGTGCTGCATTCGGTGATGGCGTCGCGGTTCTTCACTCCGCCCTCTCGGTCGGTGAACGACACGATGCGTGGCGATCGCTGAAGGCGGGCGAGCGACAGGTTGTGATCGGGACCCGTTCGGCCATCTTCGCGCCCGTGCCCGACCTCGGGGTGATCATCCTCGACGAGGAGCACGACGGGTCATACAAGCAGTCGGACACGCCGCGCTACCACGCCCGCGCCCTCGCCGCGGTGCGAGGGAGGTTGGAGGGAGCGCTCGTGCTCCTCGGGTCCGCAACGCCCTCCCTGGAGTCGTGGCACAACGCGCAGAACGGACGGTACTCGCTGTTCGAGCTTCCGGAGAGAGCGACTCCGCACTCGCTTCCGGCGGTCGAAGTGGTGGACCTGTGCAAGGTGAGGGCGAAGGCCGTGGAAGCTGGCGAGACGCCACAAACCATCGTCACCCCGCGACTGCGGGAGGCCGTGTCGACTCGTCTGCAAAGGGGAGAGCAGAGCATCCTCCTTCTCAATCGGCGCGGATACTCCACATTCCTCCAGTGTTCGGCCTGCGGGCACGTGTGGAGCTGCCCGGCATGCAACGTCTCGTTGACCTTCCACCGGGCCCGGGCCCGCCTGGTGTGCCACCACTGTGGGCACCAGCGTGCGGTGCCCGACCGATGCAGCGAGTGCGCAGAGCAGGAGCTCACCTTCACGGGTATTGGCACAGAGCAGGTGGAGAAGCGCGTCGCCGAGCTCTTTCCCACGGCGAGGGTGCTCAGGATGGACTTCGACACCACGGGCAGCAAGGGAGCCCACAGCCGTCTGCTGGAACAGATGCGGCGGCGCGAAGTCGACATCCTCCTCGGCACCCAGATGATCGCCAAGGGACTCGACTTCCCCGGAGTCACACTCGTCGGCGTGATCAACGCTGACGTCGGCCTCAACCTGCCCGACTTCCGGGCGGCCGAGCGCACGTTCCAGTTGTTGGCCCAGGTCGCCGGACGGGCAGGTAGAGGCGAGGAGCCGGGCGAGGTAGTCGTGCAGACGGCGCGGCCGCACCACCCCGTTCTTCGGGCTGCTGTCGAGCACGACTATGAAGCGTTCGCCGAACAAGAGCTGGAGGACCGCGGGGATCCCGGCTATCCGCCGCACAGGCGCCTGGTCAACCTGATCGTCTCCGGTACGTCCGAGGAGCGCGTCGCTGAAGCGGCCGACCTCGTGGCGGGCACAGCCCGTGACGTGGTCACCAGGTACGAGATGGATGACGTTGACGTCGTGGGTCCGGCCCCGTGCCCGATCGATCGCATCCGGGGACGCTGGAGGTGGCACTTCCTGCTGAAGGGCACCCGGCCTGCGAATCTAGGTCGACTGATCCGGCACCTGGCGCGCCACCACTCACAGCCGGCCAGTGGTCTCCGGCTCGAGATCGACCGCGATCCCGAGGCGTTGCTCTGAGGCGTACGGCGCCGCGATAACGTAGTGTGTCGAGCGTCGCGCGGCACACTATCATCTAATCTCGCAAGGGGAAACGGACGATCAGGGAATCCGCGGGAGGGCGGACGGGCAGCGTGTCCGTCGAAGCCGAGCCCGCGAGGCGGCTGGTCAGGAAGACTGCCGTGACCTGCCCGCCGCCCTCGTCGATACCGGTGAGCACGCGGCGCCGTGGCAGAACCCGGCCCCCGCTGCTCGTGCGCGGTGGCCCCATCTCGATGACCGGAACGCGAATCGCCCAGTGTTGCACGATCCACGCTCCCGAGGGCAGGCGGGCGAATTCGACCGTGCCGCCGAGTCGCTTCGTGTCGACGTGGAGGTCGAGGTTCTCGTACCGGAAGTCGAGGCGGCGTAGCTCCGAGCTCTCGCCGTTGAGCCACATGGTCCCTGAAATGTCGATGACCCGCGAGTCATCTACCGGCTCGAAGTTGAGCCCCACCAGCTCGGTCTCGTCCGTGCTGACAAGTCGGAAACAGTGCCGACGCAGGAAGTCACTGGACAGCATCACATCGGCGTCGGGGCCATAGTACTGCACAGAACCCGCAATCCTCTGCACGAACCCGCCGAGTATCAGGTCCCGCGTGGGGATCGAGCGGAACGGGTGCCGACCGAAATACCGCACCTCCTCGTACTCCGCTAAGCTGGTCGGCATGCCTTTGGCATCGAGCATCCGCTGGAAGTGCACGGCGTCGAACCGGTAGTACTGCTGCTGCCCTGTCCACACGATCGCCGCCAGGGCCTTGCGCGCCTCCTCCCACACGCGGTAGATGGCGAGGCTCTCTTCACGCATGACCTCGCACTGTCCGCCCGCACCCTCCACCGCAAGCTCGCTGAGACCAACGGGGGCTACGGCAACGACCAGGCGATGCACGATCGTTTCCCCCGCGGCGACGCTGAGGGGCTCCGAGGTGGAGCTCGCGTACCCGATGCGGTCGGCCCGGACGCGGTATGTGCCCGCCCGGGGCGCGCGCAGCAGCCAGGTGCCCGCCGAACCCGTGAGAGTAGTCGACACGGCCAGGCCAACGGAGTCCTGCAGAACGACGAACGCACCGGGAATGGGCTGATCCGTGCCTTCCTCCAGGAGCGTGCCTCGGATCGCCTGTCCAGCTCCCGGGCGTGCGAGCAGGAAGAGGAGGAGCGCGGCCAGCCCAAGGACCTGCAGCAGCTTCACGCTCGCTCGACCCCCAGGCCCGGTCCATCGCCGACACGGATTTCCGCTCCCTGGAGCCCGGGGCCCACGAACGGGTCCGCGGCCAGGAGCGCGGCGCCGTCCAGATCGGCGTAGTCGAGGAGAGACGCCAGGTGGGCCGCGGGCGCGATACCTAGAGTGGACTCCAGCATGCACCCCATCATCACCTGGAGGCCGCACGATCGCGCCGTGTGTATCATCCGCAGGCCTTCACGCGGTCCGCCGCACTTGGCCAGCTTGATGTTGATCCCATCTGCCAGCCCCACCAGGCCGGGGATGTCCGAGCTGTTGACGCAGGACTCGTCCACGATCACCGGCAGGACCGACTTCCCGTGCAGAAACCGGTACCCGTCCCGGTCGGCCGGGGGAAGCGGCTGTTCCACGAACTCCACTCCGAAATCCGCGAGCATGGCGATCTTCTCGAGCGCTTCCTCGGCTTCCCAGGCCGCATTCGCGTCAACCCGCAGTACTTTGTCGCCAGCGCCTTCGCGAATGATGCGGAGCACTTCCTCGTCCCGGTCCGTGCCAAGTTTGACTTTGAGAATCGGATAGTCCGCGGCTTCCTCGACTTTCCGCCGCAGGACGTCGGGCTCATCGATGCCGATCGTGAACGAGCTTGGAGGAGCTTCGGCAGGACTCAGTCCCCACATTTTCCACAGGGGAAGGCCGGCCCGCTTGCCCACCAGGTCGTGCAGCGCCGTGCTCACGGCAGCGCGTGCCGAGCCGCTGTGGTTGACTGCTCTCTCGATGTCTCGCTCGATGCTCTCGAGAGCCTCCGGCCCGCGTGCCGCCTCGATGACAGGACGCATCTGCTCGAGAGCAGCGATCACGGTGTCGGCGCTCTCTCCGTAATACGAATTGGGATCCGCCTCGCCCCAGCCTTCGACACCGTCACACTCGATATGCACCCACACGCGCTCCGCGCCTGCTTCGTGGCCCGTCGTGCGGCTGATCTTGAACGGGTGCTTCGGCTGTATCGTGAACGTCTCCCAGAAGATCTTCATCGTTCCTCTCATGTGCAGACTCAATTGCCGGCCGCCTCGGTTAGCGCTGTGACGTGTGCGGTCACACAGCGTCCGAGCTCCGGCGGGTTGTAGCCTCCCTCCAGAAGTGACACGACCCGCCCATCCGCCGACGCGCGAGTCCGGTCGATCACCTCGCGCGTGAGCAGGGCGAAGTGTTCCGGCTCGAGAGTGAAGCCGCCTATCGGGTCGTCGCGCGCCGAATCGAACCCGGCGGAGATGAATACCACCTCCGGCTCGAATGTCGCCGCCTGGTCCACTCCCTCGAGGAGGGCCTCCACATAGGCCTGCGGCGCGAGCCCCGGCGGGCAGGGTACGTTCAGGGTGGTTCCGGCACCGGCGCCCCTTCCGCGCTCCTCTCGCGATCCGGTGCCGGGGTACAGCGGGTGTTGATGCATCGACAGGTAGAAGACATCCGCGTCTTCGTAGAAGATGTCCTGTGTGCCGTTCCCGTGGTGTACGTCCCAATCGACGATAAGAACGCGCTCAGCAAGGCCCTCGGCGAGAGCGCTCCGGGCGGCCACAGCCACGCTGTTGAACAGGCAGAAGCCCATGGCGCGGTCGCGCGTGGCGTGGTGGCCCGGCGGACGGACGGGGCAGAAAGCCGACGACCCTTCGCCGCGGCTGACCCACCGCGTGGCGTCGACGGCGGCGCCGCATGCTCCCAGCGCAGCTTCCCACGAACGGCCCGAAACCGCCGTATCCGGGTCCAGGCGGAGGATCGTCTTCTCCGTCGCGGCCTGCTCGCAGACCCGGCGCACGGTTTTCACGTGCTCGAGGGAATGAACCCTGAGAAGGATCTCCTCGGTGGCGGGCTCCGCATGCAGCGGCTCCACCCGATCGTTGAGCTCGGGAAGGGCCTTTCCGAGCGCCGACATTACGGCTCTGAGGCGCCCCTGGTGCTCCGGGTGCTCCCAGCCCGTGTCATGAGCACTGCAGGCTTCGTGGGCGAACAGGGCGACTCGATTCATGCTCCGGTTGATCGGCTCGGGGACAGGCTCGTAGCTTCCAGTCATGGCAATGTACAGCGTGCGGGTTCAGGGTCTACCAATCAGCCGCCGGCTCCGCCGGCTGGCTCTCGCATCCTTCCTCGTCGCGGCGGCAGGCGGCTGCGAGTTCGAGTGGGGCGGGGCGTCCTTTCACCTCGAGGATCCTTCGCCTCCTCCCGTAGAGGCCGACGTCGAGGAGCTGGCGGCTGAGGAAGTCGAGCTGCCCCTCCCGGCCGGGCCCCTTCTCTGGGCCGTCCGCTCGACCGGCGCGGGAGGTGAGGCCGTGGCAATGCCCGTGGCGCGGCTGGAGAACGGAGTGCCCCGATCGCTCGACTTTCCGGAGCCTCCACCTGAGGGATACCGGGCTCGCTTCGATTCGGCCTTCGCCGTCCGGGGAACGGAGATGGCGCTTGGCGCGGCGGGGTCCCGCATCGGGTCGCTCGTTTTCTCGGGACCCCCTCGCACGGTGGACGCAGGCTGCCCGTCAGTGGTCCCCGCCCGCGCGCTGCTGCCGCCCGGCGTCGCTCTTCCCGTGATCTCCTTCGGTCTCGGCGCGGGGACGTCCGCGGGCGACGTGCTCGCCCCCCGGACCCCCGTCGTCGACGATCGGATCCGGACGTTCGGCCCGATCCTCACGGAACAGCTGCTGAGGCAGGGCGGGGAAGGCCGTCCGTTCCTCGCCCAGCGTGCCGATCTCGTGGCCGTGCCGTGGCCAGGAGATAACCGGCCGGCGATGGCCGCCACCTACCTCATCAACGACTCGGTCGGAGCCGACGCCCCCACGGGAGCGGCCACGTCGCTGTTCTTCCTGGCCCGTTTCGGGGCCACAGGCTATGTAGCCGAGTGGTCGGAGATGCGGACTTACTCGGGTTCCGAGTCGCGCGAGATCTTCACGTGGCTCGCTGCCGTTCCTGGCCCGAATGGACGCATCGATTTTGCCGTGAGGCGCGACGGACCGGCGCGACTGCTGGTGGCCAGCACGGAAAGCGACGAAGGGGAGCGCGGGATCGACTGGACGGAAGGTGCTCGCTGCCCGGCTCTCGAGCTGCTGGAGATCCCGGCGAACTGAGTCTCGTCGGTCAGGCCGCCGCGAAAGTACCGAGGGCTTTGCCGAACTCGCTGTTCCGGATGTCCTGGAGCGCGCGGTCCCTGAGTTGCCGTACGCGCTCCCGCGTCACCCCGAGGAGCTGTCCGATCTGTTCGAGCGTGTGCTCTGACTCTCCCTGTAACCCGTAGTAGAGCCGCAACACCCGCGCGTCCCGGGGGCGAATGTTCTGGAGTGCCAGGGTCACGTGCTCTTTGAGAATCGTGGCGTCTACGGCTTCCTCCACGTCCGACTCATCGACGAGGAAGCGGTCGATCAGCTGACTGTCCTCACTATCCCCGACCGGCGCATCGAGTCGCACCTCCGCCACGTTCAGCGCGAGGAGCATCTCCACGGTGGACTCCTGGAGTTCCGCGGGGCCTGCGATCTCTCCCGGCGTGGGGTCACGGTCCAGCTTCTGCTTCAGGTCTTCGCTGACCCGCAGTACCCGCGCCAGCTCCGTAGCGCGATTCAGAGGCAGCCGAACCGACCGGCTCTGCCGGGCGAGCGAAGCGAGGATGGCCTGGCGAATCCACCACACCGCGTAGCTGATGAACTTGACGCCCTGGTCGGGATCAAACTTCTTCGCCGCCGTGACCATTCCAACGTTGCCTTCCTGCACGAGATCCGCGAACGGGAGGCCCCGGTTCTGGTATCGCTTGGCGACGGAAACGACGAAACGCAGGTTGGCCCGGACCAGCTGTGCCAGGGCCTTCTTGTCTCCCGCCCGGGCGCGGCGAGCGATCGCGTCCTCTTCCTTGGGAGTGAGGAGGGCGTAACGGCTGAGGTCCTCCAGATACAGGTCGACCATGCTCGCAGCCTCGGGAGACACAACCTTCCCGTGGTATCGTCCAGTGCGCGACATGGTTATCCCTGGAGTAGGTGCGGCCATCGGAACAGAAGGGATGGAAGCTAAGAACGCCTTTCGCAAGCGTCAAACCGGCCCTGTCTCGATCCCGCTGTGCGGTGCGCGAGACGAGGCGCAGCGGCCGCCTCCGTCGATCCGCTTGTCCCATCGCCTGCACGGGAGTAAATAGTGGGATGCGCCGTCCGGCGTTCGTGCGTTGGACAGCGCGCATTTTCTTTGTTGAGAGGTCCATGGGACGTTTCAGGTGGAATTGCGCCGCGCTCACCGATGTGGGGCGGGTACGGCGCAGCAACGAGGACTCGGTCTACTGTTCGGCCGAATCCGGAGTCTTCGTTGTAGCTGACGGAATGGGCGGACATGCCGCCGGTGAGGTAGCGAGCGTGATCGCGTCGGAGCGGATCGCGGAGCGCCTGTGCGGCACGTGCGCCACCGGGGCCCTCGAGCAGGTGGAAGAGCGATTTCGCACGGCGTTCGTCGAAGCGGGCAACGAGATCCTCCAGCAGGCCGCCGAGAATACCGCTCAGCTGGGGATGGGCACGACGGCCACGGTTCTCCTGCTCAGGGAAGACGGCATCTACGTCATCGGCCACATCGGAGACAGTCGCGCCTACCTGGCTCGGGATGGCATGATCAGCCAGGTCACGCGCGATCACTCGTGGGTGCAGGAACAGGTCGACCGGGGGATGATCACGCCGGAACAGGCCCAGAACCATCCGCAGTCGAACATCATCACCCGCGCCCTCGGTACCGAGGCCTATCCCACACCCGATCTTTACAAGGGTGACATGCGGGACGGTGACATGTTCCTTCTCGCATCCGACGGGCTGACCGACATGGTTTCCGAGGAGCGCATGCTCTCCATCCTGCTGGAGGAGAAGGACCCGGAGCGCTGTGTGGCACGGCTGGTTCGTGAGGCGAACCTGGCGGGTGGCATGGACAACATCTCAGCCGTCGTAACGCTCATCGGCGAGACCGACTGAGCTCGTCTCTCCGGCATACCCCCACTCAGTCGACGTAGATCGGGCTTCCGTCCTCCAGGCGTTTCTCCACTTCCGCTTCTGCGCACGCGAGCAGATCCAGCAGCGGCGCGGGGTCCCAACGGCCGGTTGACTCAAGGGTGAATACCCGTAGCACGCGCGTAGTGTGGTGCAGTGAGCGTCCCAAGCGGGGTAGATCGATGAGTCCAGCCTCGCCCTCGGACGTGAGGCGGATCACCTCGCCACGACGCCGAACGAGCAGCAGGTTCAGCTCCAGCATGCGTGGATTCGCGGGGTAGTCCAGGTACACAGCACCGGGCTCGAGACCGCGATCCGCCGCGAGGCGGTCCTCTACCCGGCGTACCAGGTCCCGGCGACCGGGAAGCCAGTCCGCGATACCCTCGGGCAGCTCGTCGCCCAGCAGTTCGACGGTGCGCTTGGGAAGGCGTCGGTCGACGAGGGCGCTCAGCAGAGTCCGGAGGATCTCCGGGCTATCGCCCTGCTCCAGGCGCGCGCTCAGCAGGTTCAGCAGCTCCTCGTCCGTCGGCCCCGCCAGGTCCTCGCGCCTCAGGAGGCCGGCGTCGAGCGCCCCTTCCACCAGCCGGCGGAACGTCACTGTGGCGGAGCGGACGGCGTGGTGCCAGTACACGTTCCGGAACATCTGGTACTTGGCGAACATCAGGGACTCGAGCGCGGAGATGCCTTTCTCCGTCACGCCGACCTCAAGAGGAGAGGAATCGGACTCCCGCGCGAGGGTGAGCGAGTCGAGAAGGCGGTCCACGTCCACGGCTCCATACGGAACTCCGCAGAACAGACTGTCTCTTCGCAGGTAGTCGATCTTGTCCAGGTCCAGTGAACCGGACACGAGTCCCTGCAGCGGGTGGTCCGATCGGCCGCGAATCAGCTCGCCGATTCGCCGTGCCGCTCCAGGCCCTCGGTGTCTCAGCGCCGCCTGAATTCCGGCAGACCGGAGGAAATGGTCGGCCACTTCTTCGTGATGGCCCGGAATCGAGTCGGGCTCCAGCTCCTCCATGGCGTGAGAGAAGGCGTAGTGGCCGACGTCGTGCAGCAAGGCCGCGAGCTTGACCTCCGGTATCAACTCTCGCTCGCCCTCGTCGAGGAGGTCCAGGTGGCCTTTCTGGTCCAGCGCCTCGATCGCGCGACACGTCAGGTGGTAGACCCCGATGGCGTGGAGGAATCGATTGTGGACGGCGCCCGGATACACGAGATGCGCGAAGCCGAGCTGCTTCACCCGACGGAGTCTTTGAAACTCGGGTGTGTCCATGACGGCCGCGGCCGTGGCGTCGAGGCACACGTTCTGCCACAGGGGGTCCCGCACCGTTCGGCTGGTGGCGTGCTGCAAGCGTCTCCTCCGGAAGACGGTGGTGTCCCGGCAGGGCCCGGACCGGGAGCAAAGATGGGCGACGCTTCCGGTGCCCCGCAAACGGAGGCCGCACGCTTGTGTGAGGGGGCGGGTGGGGACCTGCACCACTCGGCCCCCACTCGCCGGGTTTGTCGTCCGGCCGATCAGACTCCAGCCGGCTCCGGCTTGTCGACTTGGCCCTTCACGACCTCCGCTTCGCGACCGCGATGCGCCGCGTCCACGATGCTGATCGCGGCCAGGTTCGTGATGTCCTCGACGGTAGCTCCCCGCTGCAGCAGGTGTACCGGCTTGGCCATACCGAGCAGGACCGGTCCGATCGCTACCGCTCCGCCCAGCCGGCTGAGCAGCTTGTAGGAGGCGTTGGCCGCCGTGAGGTTCGGGAACACCAGCACGTTCGCCGGTCGCTTGAGCTCCGAGAACGGATACCGCGTCTTCAGGATGCCCTCGACGACCGCCGTGTCGGCCTGCATCTCACCGTCGATCGTGATGTCGGGCCGCAGGTCCCTCACGATCTTGACGGCTCGCTTCACCTTCAGGGACTCCGGGTGCGGCGCGGACCCGAAGTTCGAGAAAGAGATCATCGCGACCCGCGGGTTGATCGAAAGTCGGCGTACGAAGTCCGCCGTCAGGATCGCCGTCTCCGCCATGTCCTCCGCCGTCGGGTCGATGCTCACCGTCGTGTCGGAGAAGAAGTACAACTGGTCCTGGAACACGAGCATGAACAGACCGGCCACGCTCTTGACGCCCGACTGCATCCCGATTGTCTGCAGGGCCGGCCGGAGCGCGTTCGGGTAGCTCAGGTTCGCCCCGGCGATCAGGGTGTCGGCGTCACCGCTTTCCACCATCATCGCTCCGAAGTAGAGCGGGTCCTTCATTCTTCTCAGGGCGCTGTCCTGCGTGACGCCCTTCCGCTTGCGGCGCTCGAACAGCCGCTGCGCGTAGTCGTCCAGGCGGTCAAAGCGTTGCGGATCCAGCAGCTCCACTCCATCCAGGTCGACTTCCTCGCGCTCCGCGATCTCGCGGATCACTTCCGGGTCTCCGAGGAGGATCGGCGTGCCGAGCTTTTCTTCGATGATCGCGTGCGATGCACGTATCACAGTGTCGAGCTCGCCCTCAGGCAGCACGATCCTCTTGGGGGTCTGCTGGGCCTTGTCCAGGATCGTGCGCATGAGCTCGCGGTGCGGCCCCAGCCGGGCCTCGAGCTGGTGCTTGTACTCCTCGAGGTCGATGTGGCGCCGGGCTACCCCTGTCCGCATGGCCGCCTCCGCCACCGCGCTCGCCTCCGATAGCAGCACCCGATGGTCGAACGGTGTCGGAATCAGGTATTCGCGGCCGAAGTGCAGGCGCTTCCCCTCGTAGGCCGCCGCCACGGACTCGGGAACGTCCTCCTTGGCGAGCGCGGCCAGTGCGTGCGTCGCGGCCAGGAACATCTCGTCGTTGATGCTGGTCGCCTGCACGTCCAGGGCGCCGCGGAAGATGAACGGAAACCCGAGAACGTTGTTGACCTGGTTCGGGTAGTCTGAGCGCCCCGTGGCCATGATCAGGTCGTCGCGGACCGCGTGTGCGTCCTCCGGAAGGATCTCCGGATCCGGGTTGGCCATCGCGAACACGATGGGATTGTCCGCCATCGATTTGATCATCTCCGGCGTGAACATCCCGCCAACGCTGAGGCCGACGAGTACGTCGGCCCCGACTGCGATCTCGGCCAGCGTCTCGAGGTCGGTGTCCTGCGCGTACTTGGCCTTATGAGGGGTAAGATTGTCCCGCTTCGTACTGATGACGCCCTTCGAGTCCGCGAACCACAGGTTCTTCGGGTTTGCCCCGAGGCGGACGTAGTGGTTCGCCGTGGCATGCGCCGAAGCTCCCGCACCGGAGAACACGACCTTCACGTCCTCGATCTTCTTTCCCACCAGTTCGAGGGCGTTGATCAGAGCAGCGCCTGAGATGATGGCCGTTCCGTGCTGATCGTCGTGGAACACGGGAATGTCGAGACGCTCCTTCAGCGTGTCCTCGATCTCGAAGCACTCCGGCGCCTTGATGTCCTCGAGATTGATCCCGCCGACCGTGGGCGCCAGCATCTCGCAGAACCGGATCACGTCTTTCGGATCCGACGCGTCGATCTCGATGTCGAACACATCGACGTCGGCGAAGCGCTTGAACAGCACGCCTTTGCCTTCCATCACCGGCTTCGATGCTTCCGGTCCGATGTTGCCCAGCCCGAGCACGGCCGTACCGTTCGAGACTACGGCCACCAGATTGCCGCGCGCCGTGTAGTGGTACACAGCCTCCACGTCTTTTTCGATCTCCCGGCACGGCTCGGCCACGCCGGGTGTGTACGCCAGGGACAGGTCTCGCTGTGTGGCACAGGGCTTCGTGGGGATGACTTCGATCTTGCCGGGTCGTCCCTCCGAGTGATAGCGCAGCGCCATTTCCTTCCGAATCTTGGCCACGGGTTCCCGCTCCAGTTCGATGTCCTTACCTCGGTCGGCGGCCCGTTCTGAATGTCCTGCCGGGCGCTCGCCGATCCCGCGAAGGGGGTCCTTCAAGATACCGCAAATACCCTGCCTCCGTGCGGGGCTCTCGTGGAATCCGCGCTGGTCCGGTTGACACCCCATCGGGCCCTGGAGAACTTGCCGCAGCACCCGTTCCCGGAGGCAGCTGTGGAGATCGTGCCCGGACGCATGATATACCTAGGATATGGGAAGTATTGGCGATCGGATGAGATCGTCGGCCTCCTCCCCATCGAGGAGGGACGTGGTCCCGGAAGACGCACGGAAGTCCACGTCGCGACTCGCGAAGATCCGGTGGTCGCCTCGCGATCCGAGCAGACCATCCTCAACGCGATGGCCGGAGTGGACGAAATGTCCCGCCCGGCCGAGGCCATCGCCGCGCTCGCGGGACTCGTCGGAGAGCTGAGCGACCTTCCGCCCGTGCTGCGGCGCATGCTGAAGCGGGAGGGCGGCTTCGACGTCGACTTCTGGGTGAGACGGCTCGGGGTCCTGGGCAGCGACGGCGACCGGGACGAGTCCGGCCCGCAGGAAGACCTGTTCGCGGAAAGTTGACGCGGACCGCAGGCCCGTGAGCCGACGTTCCGGTGAGGAAACTCCCGCCGCACTTGCCGGTATTCATCCTCCGTGTGTGACCGACAACCGCTTCCGAGAAGTGGGCCCACTGCCGCGGCCCTGCCACTGATCCGACCGAATCGTGCCACGAGCCCGATCCCGCTCGCCATATGGCTCGCGTTCGTGCTCGCCGCTGCGGCGCAGGCTCTTGACCCATCGACACTCGTCGCGCAGACCACCGAGCCTGAATGCCGACCCTACCCGGACGCCTCGGCTCCCGGTTGGGACGCTCCGCGTGTCCTTCGCATGGTTCGTGAAGCCGCGATCGAGCGTGAGAACGCCTATTCCGACTCGACCTTGCGGGCATTCGACGCCTATGCCGAGGGCCACGTCGATTTCCTGGCCGACTTCGGTGACTTCGGCGGCGAGCAGATCATTCGCACGGACCGGATCGCCCTCCAACTGGAGTGGGCCCGTGGACGCGGCTCGCTTCAGACCCTGGTCGGCCGCCGCAAGGTGAGCTGGGCTCCGACGCGGATCCACTACCACATCGACCACCTCAGCCTGGTGATGGAAAATTTCGGTCGGACGATCGAAGTCGGCGAAGGAGACGAGGTAAAGGACGTCCTCCACCCGATCGCGAACGGCGCCACCGACTACTATCAGTATCGGCTCGTCGACTCCACGGGCGTCATGGTCGGGCCGCACACGTCGCAGGTGTATCGCATCCAGGTGCGGCCCGCCTGCCAGGATGACCCCGGCGTGGTGGGAACGCTGGACATGGACTACGAGACACTGGCCATCGCCCGGATGACGGCCTCGTTCACGCCAAGCTCCTACGTGGATCCGACCGTGAGCAGCGTGAGCCTCGTGTTGGTGAACGGCTGGGTGGATCGCCGCTGGTGGCTTCCCGTCCGCCAGCGGGTAGAGATCCGCCGGCAGGTGAGCTGGATGGACATTCCGTTCGCCACGACGATTCGTTCCAACTTCGAGATCCTGGACTACAACCTCGATCCGGACCCGCACTACCGTGTGCGCGGGGGTCACCGGGTGGCAGCCCTCCCTCCCGACGAACTGGAGCGCTACGCGGGCTGGCAGTATGAGGAAATACGGATCACGGATGAGTACGCCCCCGAGGATTCAGCACGCTTCGAGAAGGTGCGGAGGGAGGCCATCTCGATCGCTGCGGGTCGCTACCTCGGCGGCAACGCCCGACTCCGGTTCTTCCTGCCCGACCTGTCTTCGGGCTTCCGGTACCGGCGAGCGGAGGGTGTGTTGCTCGGCGCCGGTATGAGCTGGCGCGCTGCCGGCCGGACTACCGTATACGGGTGGGCTGGATATGCCTTCGCTCTGGCGAAACCGGAAGCGGCCATGGAGGTCCGTCAGAGTGTGGGACAGGCCACCCTCAAACTGGACGGGTACATCGAGCGATACACCGATATCGGACCCTTCAAGGCTGCCGCCGGCCTCGTATCGACTTTCGGTGCGGCGTTTCGCGGAGATGACTACACCGACCCGTACTTCAGGGATGGCCTGGCACTCTCGGCGTCGAGCCCCGTCGGGTCGTGGACCGGTACCGTGACCGCCGTGTGGGAGGAACAGCGCACAGCTGAGCTCGTCGCCGGGACCATAGGTTCGGCGGAGCCGCGCCCGGTCCGGCCGATCACCAACGGTACGGACCCGCATCTGGACCTGGAGCTGACCAAGCACTTCGGGTCCGCTCTCGCCGCCGTGTGGAGCGTCGCGTTCCGCTCGCAGCTCGCGACGGGGGGAGACTTCGGATACACGCGCTGGGCAGCCTCCTTCGAAGCCACACCCCCGGATCCCGACGCTGTCTGGCAGTGGGAGGCCGCCGGCTCGATCGCCCTGGCCACGGGCACGCTGCCGGAGCAACGCCTGGTTCTGATCGGCGGTCGGAGCACCGTGCCGGGCTACGGATTCCGGCCGTGGGGGGGCGACCAGGCGATGTACGCCCTGGCCGCCGTGTCCCGCGAGGTAGCAGCGCCCTGGCTCCGTGCACGCATCCTGGGAGCGATCGGCTGGACAGAGATCACGATGGTCTCGCGGGACGCCGCGGAGAGATTCGGGGTGACCGAGTCAGGCGGCGTGCGGCCGT
The DNA here is from genome assembly GCA_030601615.1 of Gemmatimonadota bacterium. Lineage (GTDB taxonomy): Bacteria > Gemmatimonadota > Gemmatimonadetes > Palauibacterales > Palauibacteraceae > Benthicola. Next base: position 3,679 of record JAUVTH010000009.1, on the reverse strand, counting down.
CCATCGGCGCCGGCATCTCCCTGTTCTGGGACCTGGTGCGGGTGGACGCAGCCCGCGGCCTCGACAACGGCGAGTGGGAGTGGATGGTCTCCGTGAACCCGGCCTGGCGGGCGCCGCTGTAGCGACATACGCGGCTCGGCCCGTCAGCGTTTGCTTTTCCTTGCGGACCCGCCTTCTTCGACCCGCGCGATCAGCCGTTCCATCGGCACCGCCGCGATCGTCTGACCAATCAAGTCCAGCGGAAGGTCGTCGAGCTTCCGAAACCGGACGCACGACTTGCCCACATCGAAGCGCTTCCCGGTCGCCCTGTACGCCTTCTCGAACTCGTCCCGCGCCTCGTCGGATACGTAGATCCCCGTCAGGTACACGGCCATGTAGTTCTTCTGCGAGGCCAGCGCCGCGAACATGAGCGGCTGCTTGTTGTACGTGTCGGGGTACGTCTCAAGCGGGATCTGATAAGTGATCATCCCCCAGTTCATGGTCTCTTCGTAGCCGGCGGGCAGGTTGTGGAGGATCACGGTTCGTACGGCCTCGATCGCTTCCCGACGGTCGTCCGGAAGCCCGGCGAGGTACTGCTCAGCGGTCGTCGCTTCAGAGCGCACCTTGATCCCCCGTCAGTCGACGTTGGGTTCGGCGGTCCTCGGCTTCGACAACAGACGCTCCGTGAATTCCAGGCGTGCGTCGAAGTCTGAGGATGAATCCTGCAGGCTCCGCACCTCCTCCTGCAGGTCCTGGACGACCTCCCTGAGCTGTTTCACAGCATCGGGGTCGGTCTGGCTCACCAGGCGCTCCTTGTGCCGGTACTGCATGCGCTGCCCCGCGAGGATGATCCCTCCGATGCCAAGCAGCGTACCTAAGATCAGCACGATTACTTCTACAGGCATCTCTCACTCCTCGTCGCCAGGCGAGAGCTTTCGACTGCTCGCCATCAGCTCGGCCACAGCCACCCAAACGCCCCCGCCGTCAGCAGAGCGTAGACCAGCCCATCAAATGTGTTCTTCAACGTCGTGCTCCACGCCCGCTTGTACCAGATCGAAGCCTGCCAGCCGGCCACGGCGTAGCAGAAGAACGCCGTGGCGCCCGTGAAACGGAAGACGTCGAGGTACTCAGGGTTTGGCCCGGCGGCGCGGCTCGCTACGTACGCCGCGAATACTCCCACGATCACGCTGTACACGAACCACTGGACGAGCTGCCCTCCCATCTTCGGCGCTCCTGCCGGCAGCACGGTCATGAACGCCATTGGCCCTGCTTCCATCTTCTGAACGAACTCGGGCTCGCCCATCTGCTTGTGGCTGTCCGGTTTCGGAAAGACGTACTCGCCGGGCGGCAGGTTGAACGGCCGCAGGGCGTCCATCACGCCTTCCTCGTTTGGCAGCTTTGAATAATCGCTGTTGTGGTAGCCGAGAGCCATGTGGATGATGGAGCTCGCCGCGAACACGAGGATGGCGGAGAGAAGGATCGGGAGCCACAGCGACAGAATCGGGACCATGGGTGCCTCCAGGGATGGGGTCGCCTGTATCCGACCATGCAATGGTAATCAGAAGGCGCGGGAGGAGGGAAGGTGGGTCCGGAAAAACGTCTCAGCTGAAACGTTTCAGGAGACCAACGGACGCTGGCAGCTCGCTCGCATTCATCAGCCCCCGGCCCGCCGCACAGTGAACCGCCGCCGTGTGAGCTCCGCCACCAGCAGGTCCCGATGCTCGCCCTGGATCTCGATGACGCCGTCGCGCACGGTGCCGCCCGAACCGCACTTCCTCTTGAGGTCGCGGGCGAGCCCCTCGAGTTCCGCCTGTGCGAGCGGGAGTCCCGTGACGACAGTTACTCCCTTGCCCTTCCGTCCTTTTGTCTGCCGTCCGACGCGCACGATGCCGTCACCGGCCGGGGCGCGGGCAGTCTTCTCCCTGCACCGGCACTCCGCCACAGGCCGGCGGCATTCCGGGCATGTGCGACCGGTGTCGGTGGAGTAGACGAGGCCGCGGTTGCTTCTCTGCTTGCGTGGCATACCATAACGTAGGCCGTGTGTGATCCAATCGACAGAAAACGGCGACCCGACGCCGAAAAGGAGCCATCCCCGTGCGCACACACGTGAAGTTTCGACTGCTTGTGCTGGCTGCCCTCATCGGTCTCACGCCCGGGGTTGTTCTCAGCCAATCGGTGCACCAATGGCTCCAGGAAGCCGGCCTCTCGAGCGACGACATCGCGAAGCTGGACAGCGGGCAACCGATCGTGTGGACTCCGAAGGCGGATGATCCTACCGAGGTGACGCTCCTCGCGATCGTTCACATCGGGGTCACCGCGGAGGGTATCCGAAGCATGGCCCGGGACGTGGCAGGACTCGTGCGGCGGAACGAACAGGTCCTGCAGGTTGGCGTGTTCTCGGATGACCCGACATGGGAGGACGCGGCGACACTTCGCCTGCCGGACGGCGACATCAAGGATCTCAAGAAGTGCAAGGTCGGGGACTGCGCCGTGCGGCTGACCGCCAGCGGCATTGAGTCCCTTCACGAGAGCGTGGACTGGTCTGCTTCCGACCCAGCCGGCCAGGTGAACGCCTTCGTGGCTGGCTGGCTGGCGGCGTACCTGCGCGGGTACAAGGAAAGCGGGACGGACGCTCTCGCCGTCTACGCGGACAAGAAGGAGACGCAGAGCGTCGCCGAGGGCCTCGACATCCTGCTCCGACAGACCGACCTCCTGATCGAATACGACAGTGAGTTCTATCGCTACGTGGAGAACTATCCGGCGGGCGAATGGCCGGGAGCCGAGCACCTGTTCTACTGGACGGTCGAAGACCTGAGCCTCAAGCCCACCCTGATTATCCATCACATGACCATCCGGGGCGGGGTGGAGAGCCCCGATGCCCTCATGGTGAGCAAGCAGATCTATGCCAGCCACTACATTCAGGCAGGGGTAAAAGCTTTCGCCGCCCTGCCGGCCTCGGATGACGATCCGTCGAAGGGCGTTTACGTCCTCCTCACGCAGCGGCTTCGCTTCGATGGCAACGTGGGTGGGATCAAGCGTAAGCTGCTGGAGGACGGCACGAGGAAGGCTGCCCGGTCGCAGCTCAAGAGCTTCAAGGCTTACGCGGAGGCGGAGGCTGGCAGCTGAAGCCGCTAGACGCTCGCCCCGCTCACGCGCCTAGCCCCCCTTGCTGTCGTACCAGCTCCGTCCGACCCCCACGTCCACCTTGAGTGGAACGTCCAGCTCGATCGCGCCTTCCATCTCCTCGCGCACGATAGCCCGCGTCTCTTTGACCGCCGCCTCGGGCACCTCGAGCAGCAGCTCGTCGTGCACCTGAAGCAGCATGCGGGCGCCCGTGTCGCCCGCGGCCAGGCGATCGTGAAGCTGGATCATGGCGATCTTGATGAGATCAGCCGCCGTCCCCTGGATGGGTGAGTTCGTGGCCAGCCTCTCGCCGAACCCGCGCACACCCGGGTTGCGGGAACGGATCTCGGGGATGTAGCGGCGCCGGCCGAGGAGGGTCTCGACGTATCCACGCTCGCGCGCCTGGTCCTTCATCTCGTCCAGGTAGCGGCGCACTCCCGCGAAGCGCGCGAAGTAGCCCTCGATGAACTCGTGTGCCTGCGCCCGGCTGATCCCGAGCTGTGCCGCCAGCGCGACCGGCCCCTGCCCGTAGATCGTGGCGAAGTTGATCGTCTTCGCCTGGTCCCGCATGCCGGCG
>JAUVTH010000098.1 GCA_030601615.1 Gemmatimonadota bacterium | reverse complement strand
TACGTGTCGGGCGACGATATCCGCCATGTGGACTGGAGGATGTACGCCCGCTCGGATCGGTACTACATCAAGCAGTACGAAGAGGAAACGAACCTGAGGGCGTACCTCGCCGTGGACACGAGCCGGTCGATGGACTGGACCTCCGAGCCCGGTCGCCTGGTGTCCAAGCTGGAGTACGCGCGCTTCCTGTCCGCCTCGCTGGCCTACCTGCTCCTGCGCCAGGGAGACGCCGTGGGACTGCTCGCGTTCGACGACCGTATCCGGCACCGGGTGCCGCCGAGGGCCACCCGCCGGCACCTCGCCACATTGCTGCGATCGCTGACCCTTCTGAGCGGCTCCGGATCGACCGACGCCGGAGGCGCCATGCGGGAAGTCGCGCTCCGGATGCAAAGAAGGGGACTCGTCGTCCTCGTGTCCGATCTGCTCGTCGACCCGGACGAGACCCTCCGCGCCCTCCACTTCCTTCGCCACCGGAGGCACGAGGTCATCGTATTCCACCTGATGGACCCGGGCGAGCGGGACCTCCCCCAGGCGGGCGACGCGGTGTTCTTCGACCCTGAGAGCACGTCCGAGCTGCGGAGCGATTCCGCGGCATTGCGGCCGGAGTACAGGCGCGCCGTCGCGGAGGCCGTGCGCACGTGGCGCCTCGAGTGCCGTCGGATGGGCGCCGATTACCACCTGTTCACCACGGACACGCCTCTCGGTGCGGCCCTCGGCGAGTACCTCGAGAAGCGGGCTCGACTCGGATGAGCCTGCTCACCCCCTGGGCCCTGGGGCTGGCCGCGTTGGCGGCTGTCCCGGTCGCCATGCACCTGCTCCGCCGAGACACGCGACGGAGGATAGCGTTCCCGGCCATCCGATACCTGCGCAGCGCCCGGGACAGGAGCGCCAGGGCCGTGAAGCTCAGGGATCGTCTGCTCCTCCTGGCACGTGTCGGACTCGTCGCCGCGCTGGCGGTCGCGGCCGCGGCGCCGCTGGCAGGTAGCGGCGAGGCCTCCGATCACGAACCGTCCGACGTCGTCCTGCTGATCGACAATTCCGGTAGCATGAACCGCCTGGCGGGAGACGCGACGCTGCTGGATCGGCAGCGCGACAGGGCCCTCATCGTCCTCGAGAACGCCGGTCCGAGCGATCGCTTCTGGATCGTGCCGGCCATCGGACCGGCTGTCCCGCGTGCGAGCGCCGCCGAGGCGAGCAGCGCATTGGATCAGGTCGAGGAGACCGACGCGGCGGCGGATCTCGGTGCCGCCGTCCGCGAGGCGGTCCGCTTGCTGCCGGCGCGTGACGATCGTTATCGGGAGATCGTCGTGCTATCGGATTTTCAGCGTTCCGCGTTCCCACAGCCGACTTTCGTCGTCCCCGACGACATCGGGTTCCTGATTTCCAGGATCCAGGCGAGCGTGAGCAACGACGCCGTGATCGGCATCACGGCGGAGCCTCCCGGCCCCGGAGGCGAGGGAGCCGTGGTAGCGAATCTGTGGACTTCGGAGCGCGAGACAGGGAGCGACACTGTCGAGGCCCGCCTTGTGGTGGACGGAGAGACCGCATCTATCGCCCGGACTTCGCGTGGCGGTTCGGTCGTGTTCCGGCTGCCGGACCTAGGACCGGGAGAGCACGCGATCGCCGTCCAGATACCTCCGTCGGGTCTCCGCGCTGACGACCGCAGGGCGTTCGTGTTGCGCGCAGGGGAGCCGCCGGCTGTCGTTCATTCGGGTCCGGCTGACAGCTACGTGGGGCGCGCGCTGGCCACGCTCGAGGACGCGGGCAGGCTCACCCTGCACTCGGACCCCGGCGAACAAGCGGAAGCCCGGTTCATCGAGGGGGTTCCGGTCACCGAGCCCGGCAAGGCAGCTGCTTCGGGAACCGTCTGGATTCTGGTCCCCCCGACAGATGACGCGCTGCTGGCTCGCTTCAACTCGATGCTGGGCCGTCTCGCGGTTCCGTGGCGGGTCGAGGCCGTGGACGCACCGGGCGACCTCTCACTGGTCGCGTCGCCCGACATTCCGGGCCTCGAAAGGATCCGGAATCGCGGACACCACGCGCTCGTTGGCACCGGTGCCCCGGCAGGCGATGTACTCATGGAGACGGCCGACGGTGCGCCGTGGGTCGTGAGGGGCAGCGCCGCCGGCCACGCATACCTTCTCGTCGGTTCACCGCTCGACCCGGATCATTCCACCCTCCCCGTGGACGCGGCCATGCTCCCGTTCATGGAAGCGCTGCTGTTCCGCTGGACGGGGCTTGGTGGCGTCATTCCTTCGCCAGTCATGGCCGGAGAGTCGGCGATTCTCCCGGAGGGTGCCGATTCCGTGGCCTCTCCGGGGGGACAGGTGATGCGCGTCGACGGGGGAAGCCCGTACGCACCGATGAAAGCCGGCGTCCACACCGTGTTCCTCTCTGCAGGTGACCCGTCGCTTCTGGCAGCGACGGTCCCTCCGTCCGAGTCGGACCTGGCGGAGGCGTCCGCCAGCGCTTTCGCCAGTGGGCTGGGCGCGCCCCACGCGATCGTCGCCGCGACGGACTCCGAGTGGCTCGCGTCCATCTACGGAAGCCGGAGAGGAGCCCGCGTTGCGCCCTATATCATAGCACTCGCCATCCTGCTGGTATTGGCGGAGATCGTGCTCGCGACACCAGGCGCAAGCCGACCGCGACGAACCGCCGCGCACCGGGCAGGGGGCGTGCAGTGATTCGCCGCAGCTTCGCGTCACTCCTGCGTGAAGGCTTCGACAAGCGCTGGCCCGAGCGTGGTGAGCGAGTGTCCGTAGGGGACCTTCCCGGCGCGGGGCCTTCGCTGCTGGCGGCGAATCTCGAAGGCGACACGGGAGGACACGTCGTCCTGGTAGCCGACACGCCGGACGAAGCCGAGCTGCTGTTCGCCGATCTCGAGACGCTGGAGGTGTCAGCGCGATCGCGCTACCTGCCGCAGCGTGAGACGCTGCCGTACGAAGAGGCGGACCCTCACGTAGAGATCTCCAGCCGGCGGGCGGAGGCGATCTCCGCGGTGCTGGACGGCACGGCACGGATCGTGGTGACCACGAGCCGGGGACTCGTCGAGCGGGCGCCCGTAAGCCCGGAGGGTGACTTCGGTCTGACGCTGAAGGTCGGCGACCGGATCGCGCGAAGCGATCTTGCCGAGCGCCTCGCGACGATGGGCTTCGAGAAGACCACGGGAGTCCGGGAGCTGGGCGAATACGTCGTCCGGGGAGGCATCGTCGACGTCTTCCCGTTCGGTGAAGACGATCCGCTGCGCATCGAGCTGTGGGACGATCGTGTGGAATCCCTGCGTCGCTTCGACCTCCTTTCCCAGCGATCGACGGAGCGACTGTCGGGTACGACGATCCTGCCTGTCACGCTGTCCCGGGAGTTGTTCATAGCGGACGGGAGGGAGCCGGAGCGCCGGAGTCTCCTCGAGCTCTTGCCGGAGGACTCCTGGTTGCTGTTCCGGGGACCCGCGTGCGATGACGTTCGGCGACGGCGGCTGTGGGACGAGATCCGGCAGGCCCGCGAGGATCTCTGGGATGACGAGGCCGTGGCGGCGGAAGCGCTCGTGCTGCCGCCCGCAGAGGCGAGCCTCTCGATCGATCGCCTGCGCGTTCTGGACCTCGATCCGCCGGCCGGCGGTGCGACCGTCCGCCTCGGGCTCGAACCGCATCCGCCGATCGAGAGGCGCATCGGCCTGCTCGTCGACGAGATCCGGGCCGCGCGCGGCCGGGGCGACAGCGTGCTGATCCTGTGCGACAGCGCCGGCCAGCTCGAGCGACTGCAGGAGATCCTGGCGGACGCGGCGGGACCGGACCTCGCGAAGTACGTGACCGTGGCCCTCGGGGGGTTGAGCGGGGGATTCCGGATCCCGGGTCCGGATCCGCTGCTCGTGCTCACGGACCATGAGATCTTCGCCCGGTCCCGAAGGATTCGACGGCATCGCCGGCTGCACGGAGTGGCGCCACTGGAATCGATCGCGTCGCTCACACCCGGCGACTACGTGGTGCACCTGGATCACGGGGTGGGACGATTCGCGGGCCTGGAGAGGGTTCGCATCGCTCAGGAAACCGTCGAGACCCTCAAGATCGAATACGCGGACGGTGAGATCCTCCGGGTACCGCACTATCGCGTGGACCTGATCGAAAAGTGGGTGGGCGTAGGAGATCCTGGGGACTCCGATCGACCTCCGGCGGTTCACAAACTCGGCGGGAAGCGGTGGAAGAAGCTCCGGAGCCGCACCGAGGAGTCCATCCGGGCGATGGCCACGGAGCTTCTCGAATTGTACGCCCACCGCAGCGTGAGCGACGGGTTCGCCTTCAGTTCCGATACGCGCTGGCAGCGGGAGATGGAATCGGCCTTCCTGTACGAGGACACGCCGGATCAGCGGTCCGCCTGGATCGACGTGAAGGGCGACATGGAATCGCCCACTATCATGGACCGGCTCGTGTGCGGCGATGTCGGATACGGCAAGACCGAGATTGCGATCCGCGCGGCTTTCAAGGTGGTCCAGGACGGAAAACAGGTCGCGGTCCTTGCCCCGACTACGATCCTCGTGGAACAGCATCTGCACACGTTCGCGGAGCGCCTCGCCGACTTCCCGGTGCGCGTGGCTGCTTTCTCCAGACTGCGAACTCCGGCTGAGCAGCGAGCCGCGCTTCTGGACCTGGCCGAGGGACGGATCGACATCGCCATCGGGACCCACCGCCTGCTGTCCGGCGACGTCGTGTTCAAGGACCTGGGGCTCCTGGTGGTCGACGAGGAGCAGAGGTTCGGCGTACGGCACAAATCACGCATGCAGGAGCTGAAGCGCTCCGTGGACGTCCTGACCCTGACGGCTACGCCCATTCCACGCACCCTGCAGCTGTCGCTCGGCGGGCTTCGGGACATGTCCTTGATCGAGACGGCCCCCCGGGACCGGATGCCGGTGATCACGCACGTGCTTCCCTGGAGTGACGCCGTGATTCAGGACGCGATGCGGCGTGAGCTGGATCGCGCGGGCCAGGTGTTCTTCGTGCACGACCGGATCGAGACGATCGAGGCCCTGGCGCAACGGGTGAGGAGGCTGGCACCGGAGGCGCGGCTCGCGGTGGCTCACGGGCGGATGCGCGAGCGCGACCTGGAGGACACGATGGCCGCCCTGATGGACCGGGAGATCGACATCCTGGTGTCTACGTCGATCATCGAGAACGGACTGGATGTTCCTACGGCCAACACCATGATCGTCCACCGCGCGGATCGCTTCGGTCTCGCCCAGCTGTATCAGCTGAGGGGCCGGGTCGGCCGTTCTCACCACCGCGCGTACTGCTACCTGCTCGTCCCCGAAGAGGTCACGCCGGAGGCGGTGCTGAGGCTGCGCATCCTGGAACACCACACGGAGCTCGGCTCCGGGTATCGCATCGCGCTCAAGGACCTTCAGCTCCGGGGTGCCGGGAATCTTCTGGGAGCGGATCAATCCGGCTTCGCGCAGGCAGCGGGGTTCGACACGTATCAGCGACTGCTCGAGCGGTGCGTGCGCAGGCTCAAGGGAGAAGAGGAAGACGGAGTGGCCCCGGCCACGCAGGTGAACGTGGAAGGTGAGGCCTACCTGCCCGACGACTACATCGCGGGCACCGACCAGAAGATGCACCTGTACCGGAGGATCTCCCGCCTGAACGACACGGCGACGCTGGACGCCGTCGAAGAGGAGTTGCGAGACCGCTTCGGACCCATTCCTCCAGCGGCCGGTCGCCTCCTCGCGTCGGTCCGGCTGCGCCTGCTCGGAACCCGGCTCGGGGTGGAGTGGTTGCGGCCCTCCGACAGTGACGCGCGCACGAACTTCCGCGCCGATGCGGTCCCGCGGCTCGCCCTGCTGCGCGACGCGTTCACGGACCGGCAGATCGC
>JAUVTH010000232.1 GCA_030601615.1 Gemmatimonadota bacterium | reverse complement strand
CGAGGTGTGAATCCGGACCTGGGACTGGCGATTCTGCGCGTCGTAGTCGGTGTCATCTTCATCGCGCACGGGGCGCCAAAGATCTTCGGAGGCATGGAAGGCACGGCCGGATTCTTCGGCTCGCTCGGAATCCCACTCCCGATCGTGGCGGCCTGGATGATCAGTCTGCTGGAGTTTCTGGGCGGAATCGCCCTCATCGCAGGATTCCTCGTGACGCCCATCGCGCTCCTCCTGACGACACACATGCTGATCGGCATCCTCCTGGTTCACGCGGCGAACGGTTTCTACGTGGTTGGTCCCGAAGCCCAAGGCGGAGTCGAGTTCAACCTGCTCCTGGGGGCGTCGCTTCTGATGCTCGTGTTCGGCGGTCCGGGATTGGCTGCCCTGGACGCGCGTAAGTAGGGAATCGCGAGTTTAGGAGCCTGTCCGAGTAATGGGGTGCGGCCGCGCACAGGGGGCCTACGCGTGTTCAGCGTAGGAACGACGACGAGTCGTAGCAGGGCTACGCGAGGAGGAGAGACACCCGATCAACCGCGTAACCCCCCTGTGCCCTTCGGGTTAGGGCGGCACAGGGCCATCTTCGTCGTTGGCGCCCCTCGACGTAGCTACCGCTATGCCTGCAGGGCGCCGCCTATGATCTGGCCCTGTGGCGCTCCTAACGCGGCTCGCCCCATTACTCGGACAGGCTCCTGGCAGGTTGCCGAAGAAGTACAGCCTGCTAGGATCCAGAGGCCCGGACTTCGGCAAGCCGGGCCAGCCCCCACGCGGCGTGCTCCCGCACGACCGGCGAGACCTCGTCGAGGCAGCGCATCAGTGCCGGCAAGGCGCGCGGGTCACCGCTGTTCCCGAGACCGACGCACAGGTTCCGTAGCAATCCCTCCCGTCCGGGCCGAGCGAGCGCGGTCTCGCAATAGCGCGACCGGAATTCCTCGTCCGATAGATCCAGGAGCTCTTCGATCCAACTCACCATCGTCGACGGTGGAACCGGCCCCCCCCACCCCGTGGCGTGGCCTGCCAGCCCGCCGGCGGGCACGCCATCATTCCACGGACACACTTCCTGGCATATGTCGCACCCGAACACCCGGTTCCCGATCGCGGGCCGCAGGGCCTCGGGGATCGGTCCACGCAGCTCGATAGTCAGGTACGAGATGCACAGCCGCGCGTCGAGCTCACGGGGACCGGTGATGGCACGCGTAGGACACGCTTCGATACACCGTGAGCAGGTGCCGCAGCGGTCGGCCTCGAACGGCGGATCGGGGGGAATCTCGGCCGTCGTGAGCACCTCACCGATCAGCGACCACGACCCGAGCGCCGGGTGGATCAGCATCGTGTTCTTCCCGATCCAGCCGAGGCCCGCGCGCTGGGCGTGCTCGCGTTCCATGACGGGCCCGTAGTCCACGTACGGCCGGGTCTCGGCGGAGGGAAACCGCTCGCGGATCACGTCGTCCAGATGAGCCAGGCGCTCCTCGAACACGCGGTGATAGTCACGTCCCGCCGCGTATCGCGCGATCGCCGGTCGCGCCGGCGATCCGGGAGCACTCTCATCGCCCGCCTCGAGGTTGGGCACCCTCGCGTAGCCGAGTGTTGCTATCACGAGTGTGCGGCAGCCGGGGAGCGCCTCATTCGGATCGAGCCGACGCCGGACGGCGTCTTCACGGGCCATCCAGGCCATCTCGCCCTGGCGGCCCTGGCGAAGCCACTCCAGGTACGCTGCGGTGTGTGGTGGAACAGTCGCCGGCGCGAACCCTACCTGGAGGAAGCCGAGACGGAGCGCTGCCGCCCGGAGGCTCTCGCGCGTTTCGATCGCCGGGTCGGCTCGTCGTCGCTCGGAAGACACCGTGATTCCAGTTCTTTCAATGGCAGGCTGCTCTAGGCCTGGAAACTGTCCGCGCTCGGGCACAGATCGCGCAGCTCGCAACCCGCGCAGTCTGGCTTTCGGGCGTAACAGCGCTGCCTGCCATGCAACGTCATCCGCCACGGAAACGGGTGCCAGTCCTCCCGAGCCAGCACCTCCATGAGATCCCGCTCTACCTTGACCGGATCCGTCTCGGCGGTGAGCCCGAGACGACCGGCTACCCGCTTCACGTGCGTGTCGACGACCACGCCCTCGTATCTGCCGAACGCGTTGCTCAGAACGACGTTCGCGGTCTTCCGGGCTACACCCGGCAGCGCCGTCAGCTGGTCCATCGTATCCGGCACGCTATCGCCGTGCTCGGCCACCACCATCTGTGCCATGCCCTGGATGTTCTTCGCCTTGTTCCGGTAGAAGCCCGTTGAGTGAATCAGCTCTTCCAGCTCCTCCCGATCGGCGCTCGCGTAGTCGTCCGCCGTCGGGTATCGGCGGAACAGGGCCGGCGTCACCTGGTTCACCCTCACGTCCGTGCACTGAGCGGACAGAATCGTCGCGACGAGCAGCTCCAGGGGAGTCGTCCAGTCCAGGCTCACCGTGAGATCCGGGTATCGGTCCGCCAGGATCGGTTTCAGCGCCAGCGCTCGCTCGCGTCGCATCTTCAAGGATTCCTTTCTCCTCCCGGTCATCAGATTCTCGCCTCCGTCCGGCCGTCAGCGCGGCGGCTACCGGCGCGCGCGACCCACGCCAGGACGTCATCCGAGGTGAGAGCTCCGAGGACCTCCCCCTCGCGCACGACCATCATGCGATCGTAGTTGCCGCCGCGCAGCGCCAGGACGATCTCGACGAGGGGGCGCTCGACTTCTACGGCGGGAACCTCCTCGAGCGGGCGCATCAGATCCAACACCGTACTGGTCGCGCGTTCGTCGAGCGACAGGCCTGATACATCAGCCACTGCGATCACCCCGACGAGACTCCGGCCCCTGATCACCGGGAAAGCCGTTGCCGGGTAGCGCAGGAAGTACCTGTCGACCAACTCCTCCGCGCTCAGGTCGCCCTGGACGAAGACCGGTGGAGCCTCGACGACTCTGCCGACGGCAACCCCCTCCAGGGAATGCTTGAGCTCATTCTGACGCCCGGCTGACGTGGCGGCGCTAGTGAGGAACCAGCCGAGCATGATGCCCCACACTCCAGACAGCTGAACCCCGGTCAGGAACAGATAGGACCCGAAGGCGATGAGCAGCCAGCCGAATCCGAGGCCCACCCGGGTCGCCCAGCGCGTGGCCAGGTAGTCGTCGCCCGTGATCTTCCACAGGATCGATCTCAGCACCCGCCCGCCGTCGAGCGGAAACGCGGGCACCATGTTGAAAACGGCGAGCACAAGGTTGAGCATGCCCACAGTACCGGCAACGACAGCCGCGGGCGGCGCGTCCAGCACGAAGAACAATCGCGCCAGGAGCGTGAAGGCGCCGGCCAGTGCCAGGCTGCTGAGCGGACCGACAATGGTTAGCAGGAACTCGTCGAGCGCGCTCTCCGGCTCCTGCCGCATTTCGGCCACGCCGCCGAAGATGAACAGCGTGATGCCTTCGACGACGATACCACGGGATCTCGCGACCACCGAGTGCGCCAGCTCGTGCAGGAGGACCG